>NZ_JANDMF010000044.1:0-45263 GCF_031626875.1 Clostridium sp. SHJSY1 | reverse complement strand
ATTTATATGTTTTTATAAAGTAAAGACAAAAGAGATATTTTCAGGAATGAAAATATCTCTTTTGTCAACGGTCTGAAAAGTGCAACTTAGAAATCTATTTTCTAAGTTGCACTTTTAATAGGAAAAAATTATTTAACATCTTTATCATATGGCATTGAATCTATAGCTCCATAATTTGTGCAGGTTATAGCTCCAACCTTATTGGCATAAGAAATTATTTTCTTCCAATTTTCAAAATCAATATTTTTCTTTTCTTTAAGATCTGCTATTTGCTTTAACACCGCTCCAACAAAAGAATCTCCAGCTCCTGTTGAATCAATTTGTTTAATTTTAATTGATGGTACTACTGTCATTTCTTCACCATTACTAATTAAAGTTCCTTCAGCTCCTAAAGTTATAGCAACAACTTTAGCTCCTATCTCATGAAGTAACTTTACACCTCTTTCTAATTCTTTCTCTTTTGTTATAAGTTTAACTTCTTCATCACTTAACTTAACAAAATCAGCATCTTTAACAAAAGTTTTTGAATCATTTATAAATTCTTCTAACTTGCTTTCTGTAATTAAAGCATCTCTGTAATTTGGATCAAAAGAAATAAACATATTATTTTCTTTTGCATATTCTAACAATTTAAAATAAGTACATTTTAATTCTCCTTCTAAAAATCCTGTAGCAGACCCAAAATGAATTATATCTTCTTTATTTATTTTATTTAAATCTATACTATTAAAAGAGTATTCACCATCACTCCCTCTATTAAATTCAAAATCTCTTTCTCCATTTTCATCTATAGCTACAAATGCTAATGTAGTGCAACCTTCCATCTTAGTCATTTCAGAATCAATATTAACAGATTTTAAAATATCAACTAAAAATCTTCCAAAAGAATCATTCCCAACTTGTCCCAAAAAAGCTGCTTCTCCACCAAGTTTACAAACAGAAGCTGCAACATTAGCTGGTGCTCCTCCTGCTTTCTTTTCAAAGTTAACTCCTTCTTTTAGTCCTTTATTAATATCTTTTCCTATAAAATCTATTAATAACTCACCAATACAAAATACCTTATTCATTATAACTTACTCCTTTTAAGTTCCATAACTTTGCATTATTAATTTTAAAGTTTCCACTATTTGATACTATATCAACACCGAAACTATCTTCATTAGGATAAATCCTACTTGAAACAACTTCTAATCCACCTTGAAGATATATTTCACATGCAGACGAATCCATAAACATTTGTATTTTTAAATTATCTTTTGATATCAATTTAAATTTTCTTAAGCCCTTATTCCCATTTTGCATATTACTTCTATCTAGTATAGCAATTTGAGATTCAAAATCATATTTAAAAGACATATATTCATCTTTTCCTATTACAAATCTTAATTCAATTTCATTTGAATCCTTTTTATTTAAATCTAAAAACAATTCATAATTATTATTCTTTATAGTATCAAATTTATACTCACTACATTCAATGTCACTAACATTAACAATACAATCTTTTCTTAAATTCTTATATTCTTCTATTGGATTTTGATATAATATACCATTTTTTAACGAAAGTTCTCTAGCCATTGTTAAACAATGAATCCTTCCATACTTTTGATTTGGATGATTATCTTCCTCTTCAGGCAATCCCATCCAACCTATCATTATATTTCTTCCTCTATCATCCTTAAAACTTTGAGGTGCATAAAAATCAAACCCCATATCTAGTTCTTTAAAATCACCATGACTAAATTTTAATGTATCATAATCTAAATTACCAACAATATATCCTGATTGATATATGTTTTGATACTTAAACTCTTCCTTTTCTAATCCTTGTGGTGAAAATATAAGTATATCATTACCATTAAGTTCAAATAATCCCGGACATTCCCACATGTATCCAAACTCTTTATAATTAGTTTGCACTTCTCCTTCAAAATTCCATGAATTAAAATCTGTTGAACTGTATAGTACTATTCTCCCTTTAAGTTCTTTTGTTTGCGTTCCTATAACACAATAAAACTTTCCATTTTTTTTATAAACCTTAGGATCTCTAAAGTGAGCTGTATATCCTTTTGGAATTTCAGATATAACAGGTCCAATCTTACTAACATTACCATTATCATCACAAATAGCCATACATTGATAAGACTCTCTATTTCCTTCATCATCCTTAACATTACCTGTATAAAGAAGATGCAGTTTATTATCTACCACTATACCACTACCTGAATAGCATCCATCTTTATCATACCAATCATCAGGAGCAAGTACAGCTTTAGGAATAGTAAAATTAATAAAATCTTTACTTCTAATCAATCCCCAATGTTTATACTTATGTTCACACCCAAATGGATTCCATTGGAAAAATATGTTGTATTCTCCATTATAATAACATAGACCATTTGGATCATTAACTAATCCAAAGGGAGCTTCTATATGGTAGCCTAACGTCCAAAGATCACTATTTTCACTATTTTTATAACTATTTAATGCATCTAAATTTATATCTTCTAAAGACTTATAACTTTCCATTACTTACCTCACTATTCTATTTTTCTTACACTCTCTCTTTCAATTAACCTTAAATTAATCTCAATCTCATCCTGTATTTCTTCTAATTCTATTGCTGCTACTATAGAAGCTGCTACTTTTTTTCCTAAAGCTTCATAGTTTATATCAATAGTTGTTATAGTTGGATGAACCGCTAACCCTACATCATATCCACCAAAGCCTGCTACTGAAAAATCCTTAGGTATTTCATATCCTTTTTCAAAAGCATATCTTATAAATCCAAGAACAATATTGTCTGTAGCACCTATTACAGCTGTTGGTTTATATGAAATAACCTTTTCTGATACTTCATAAGCTTTATTAAAAGAAAAATCTGCTTCAACAAAATTTATATTACACTCTACATCTTTGAAAGCTTCATAAAACCCTTGTTTTCTCTCAACTCCAACTGCTTTATCTTCTTCTGAAACTCCTAAAAACACAATTTCTCTATGTCCTTGTTCTTTTATATAATCTCCTAAAATTCTACCTGCTTTTTTATCATCTATCTTTATACACTTGACCAAACTATTTTCTTGACCAGTAAAAATTATAGGAATTGTTAATCTATTTGCTAATGCAATATTATCTTTTATTATATTAGATGCCATAACTATTATTCCATCAACACCTTGTTCATGTAACTTTTCAATACATCTAAGTTCTTTATTTTTATCCAGTTCACTAGACAAAAATATCATCTGATAGCCTTTTTCATCTAATTCCTTATTGATACTCTTTAAAACTTTACCAGCTGTAAATGAGTCAATTCTAGGAGTTACAATACCTATTAATCCACTATTTTGAGATTTTAACCTCTTAGCAAAAAAATTAGATTTGAACCCTGTTTTATCTATAGCTTCACTAATCTTTCTCACATTTTCATCACTTACATATCCCCCATTTAAATATCTAGACACAGTACTTTTAGAAACTCCAACCATATTAGCAATATCTTGAATAGTAACTTTCATAATAATCCTCCTATATATTAAAGGAACTTGACCTTATTTTACGTAAAGATATTATAGCATAAGTGGAGATTAAAAATATATGCAGATACTTAAATAGAGAGTTCTTTTGAGATTATTAGAACTCTCTACTTTTTATTATTCTTCAGACTTGAAGAATATGAAAGTTAATGCAAAAGCAACTGCTATAGCTATTAAACATGCTACTAAATAGCCTACTATATTAGTATTTAAGTATAATAATACCCCTGGAAGTGCAGTTACTCCCATTCCTGTTCCTGCTAAATGTATAATTCCTGAAAATAATCCTGCTGACGCTCCACCTACACAACCAAATACAAATGGTTTAATAAATTTCAAATTAACTCCGAATATAGCCGGTTCAGTAATTCCTAAAAATGCTGGAACTGCTGATGATATATATAATGAACGTTTCTTCTTGTCTTTTGTTTTAAAAGCTACTGCAAGTGCTGCTGCACCTTGACCTACGATCCCTCCTGTAATTATTGCATTAAATGGATTTATACCTGTAGAAGATAATAACTCAACTTCTAATGCATTAAATACATGATGTATTCCTGATACAACTATAACTTGATGTAATCCCCCAATAATTAATCCACCAATTCCAAATGGTAATGCAATAAATGTTTTACAGCCTCCAAGTATAAATTGTTCTAAAGTATGCATAATTGGTCCAACTATCAATAATCCTAGTAACATTGAAATAGTTAAAGTTAAAAATGGTGTAACTATTAAATCGATAACATCTGGTATAACCTTTCTAAAGCTTTTTTCAAGCTTTGAGGCTATAATACCTAAAATTAAAGCTGGTAAAACCGATCCTTGATATCCTACTATTGGAATACTTAATCCTAATAATCCAATATACATTGGCTCTGCTGTTCCACCTGCTACACTATAAGCATTTGGTAACTGTGGAGCAACCAACATAAGTCCTAATACCATTCCTATAACAGGTGTTCCTCCAAACTTTTTAACTGTTGACCATGCAACTAAAGCTGGTAAAAATGCAAATGCTGTATCAGTTAAAACTTGTGTTAATGCTAAAAATGTTGGATTTAACTCTACACCTAAACTAGTTATAAGTCCACGAATCCCCATAAATAATCCTGTTGCAACTAGAACTGGTATTATTGGAACAAATATATCTCCTAATGTACGAGAAATCTTTTGAAGTGGAGTCATATTTTTATATGCCTCTTCCTTTGCATTTCCTGATTCAACACCTTCTTTGCTCATTTCTGCAAATACTTTATTTACAAAACCTGTTCCTAAAATAATTTGATACTGAGCTGCTGCAAAATATTGTCCTTTAACACCATCAATATTTTCTATAGCCTTTTCATTAATCTGTTCTTTATCCTTTAAAATAAGTCTTAATCTAGTAGCACAGTGTTCCATTGACTTGATATTTTCTTTTCCACCAATATTTTTTAATATTTCTCTAGCCACGTTTTGCTCTTTACTCATACTTATCCCCTCTCCTTTTGTATAACGTTTACTTAAATTGTTTACACTCTTATAATACCAGTTCCATATATTAAATGTCAATAAAAGTTTTTTTGTATTATATTCCAAAAATATCTCCATATTTATAGCAAAAATCAGCACTTACATAACTTAAGAAATATAAAATATATTTATGAGACCAATTCCACATTTCTCATTCTCAACATTCTCTTTTGCATCCTAAGTAATGTTCCATTTATGTGAAATTTAAGTTTATTTTTATGTTAAATTTGTAATCATTGTATTATAATGTATATTGTTAAAGATTTATGAAAGGAGAGTTCATTTATGGATTATAATTATCAAAACGAAAGAATTGGTGGAGGTATTATTACTATTTGTGTTTTGTATTTTATTGGATTAGTTCTAACTATATTAGGCGCTATACTAACTATAGCTATGAAAGATTTCTTAGCCAAACAAGGAGTTACCATATCTCCTATTACACTTTATATTTCAATAATTATTTTAGTCATCACTTGTATTGGTGCTATTCTTATACTAAAAAAACAAAAATTAGGAATAGCAATATATTATATTGGTATTCTTGCAAGCTTAATCAACTCTATAGTTATGAATGGCTTTAGATTTTCATTAATTATAGATTTAATATTACCAATAATAATGGCTATATTACTTAATAATAAAAAACAATTATTTGGATTTGAAAATAAATAACTAAAATTTAAAAGTGCTATCTAGAAATATTTTTCCAAATAGCACTTTTATTATAAAAAATTATTTATTATTTCATTATACTTAAAAAATTACCTATCTCCCATTCTTCAAGAAAAACCTGACCTAATGTACCATGTTTTAAATCACTTTTATTCAAAGAATGAAAATCAGAGCCAGCTGTATATATAATTCCCTTTTTCTTTGCAACCTTTATATAATATTCCGTTTCATATTCTTTATTTCTATAGTACTTAGCTTCCAAACCATCAAAGTCCAAATCCATTAACTTTTCAAACACATCTTTTTTCAATACCGTTGGATGTGCTAGCACAACTTTTGCCCCATAATGTTTTAAAAATTCTATCCCTGCTTTAGTTATTAATTTTCCTCCTTCTGATTTAAAACTTATAGACCATTTATTTTTTATTTGACATCCCTTAAATTTGCCTTTATTAATAAGTTCTAATAAAGTTTTAAATTCCTCCCCCATATATAGATCATTATAAAAATACCCAAGTATATGTACTTGATTACCTTTATACCTTGTAGATAATTCTATTCCTGGTATTACCTTTACCCCATGTATACCCCCTACAACTATTGCTTGTTTATTCCCTTTCACTGTATTATGATCTGTTAGTGCTATTATATCCACATGCCTCTCTTTAGCTAACAACACTATTTCTCCAGGTTTTAATTCTCCATCTGAATCACTAGAGTGAATATGAAAATCACCTTTCTTATACACATTTACCTCACAAAATTATTTAATCATTTTATTAATATTTTATTAAAAATATCCACTTTGTTTCCCAATAAAAAAATCTTCATAATATCTACATAAAAATTTCGTAATCTATATCTATAAACAACAGGAGGTACTAATTATGAATATGACTCATTACATGGCTTTATTAGCAGACAATCAACCTTGGAATTTAATTATTTTCATGGTAATTCCGGTAATATGCGCAGAAACTCTTACTATAACAGAGTTTTCCATAATATTTAATCGAACTAAATCAGGAAGTCTAAAATCCCTTAACAAATGGGTAGGAATATTTGCTGGATTCTACTTTACAGGAATTTTCATTTATTTATTTCTTACAGCAGTTATTCCACTAACTACTTCAGGTGGATGGCATACTTGGGTAGATGTGTTAGCCGTTGGAGCTTATTTAAGTGGAGTTGTATTCCTCCTTCCAATCGCTTTAATGGAGCTTGGATTAATATTCAGAAATAAAACAGTTGAGGAAAAAATGAGAATTCACTTTGTTCTTGTAAGTGGCTTTTTAGTGGTTGCTCATATTGCAATGATCTTTGGAATGGTAAATCCTGAAATAATAAGCAACATGTCAAACATGACTAATATGCCAAGCATGTAAAAATTCACAAATTCACAGATTATAAGGGTATATCATAAAAACTGATATACCCTTATACTTTTTAGTTAAAATCCACATCACTTAAATCTATTGAAGAAAATCTTTATCTTAGTTCCCTTTTCTTCATCACTTACTACTTCTATATTAGCAGAATGAAGATCCAATATATTTTTCACAATAGTTAACCCTATTCCACTACCTTCAACCAAATGTCTACTCCTATCCCCTCTATAAAGCCTTTCAAAAATGAATGGTAAATCTTCTTTTTTTATCCCTATACCATTATCTTCAATTTCTACAACAATCCTTTCATTACTTTGAAACACATTAATTAATACTTCCCCATTGCTATTATTAAATTTTATGGCATTTGATATTATATTAATAAACACTTGCTTAAGTTTATCTTTATCACAAGCTATTTCATAACTCCCACTTGATTCTACATTATACTTAATATTTATATTTTTCTCTTTTGACATTAGATAAAAATCTTCATACATAACTTTCAATAATTCATCTAACTTTACCACTTCAAAATTAAGCCTTATACTTTCATTCTCAAATTCCTTTAACAGATTCAAGTTGTTTAATAATTTTCCAAATCTTATTATCTCATCATTAAGATTATTCAACCTTTCTGAAGTTACAGGAAAAATCCCATCAATCATTGCTTCTATATTATTTTGCAATACATTTAAAGGAGTTCTAATTTCGTGAGATATATCTGATACAAGTCTCTTTCTCAGCATATCTTGATACTTTAATTTTTCAGCTAATGTATTTATACTTACTCTTAAATTTTCCAATTCTTTAATATTACTTTTTGTTCCAGATCTTTCTTCAAAATTACCTTTTGCTAGATTTACAGACATATTAGATACTTCCTTAATTGAACTGGACAATTGATTAGAGAAATAAAGACTTATTACAACTATAATTACTAAGGTTATTATTCCACTTAATAAAATACTCTTATTTATAGATATTTTAAAATTTATATCTTCTTCTGATAATAATACAGATGAATATTGCCCAATATCTATATATCCAACTATATTTTCATCAACATTTATCTCAAATCTTTTAGAATTATAAACCCCACTATCTTTAGTCACCATATTAGTCATGTTGTTTTTAACATCGTTTGCATCCATTCCCCATACAAGCTTTTCATTTCTATCTAATAAAGTCAAACAATAATTACCCATATAAGCTTCATGCATTAATTCTGCCCCAGAAGTTTTATCCCATTTACCATCCCTTTTATACACTTCTTCAAAGTAGGATACTATCCTATCATATCGCTTCTCTTGAATATCTTTCATGTAATTATTAAATTTATCATTTATAGTTAGATTAACAAATAATATAATTAGAAAAATAGCTGTCATTGAGCATATTACAAATAAAATGCTTAATTTTCTTCTCATAGAATGCACTTAGTTCTCACCACCAAATTTATATCCTACTTTCATTACTGTTATAATGTATTTAGGTTTTTTAGTATCTTCTTCTATTTTCTTTCGTATGTTTTTTATATGTACATCAATAGTTCTATCATATCCTTCAAAATCCATTCCACCTATTTTATCTATAAGTTGCTCCCTTGATAAAACCTTCCCTCTATTTATTACTAATGCATGTAATATATTAAATTCATTAGGAGTAAATTGAACTTCTTCCTCGTTTAATATAACACTTCTTTTTTCATAATCAATTATTAATTTTCCATCATCATATAAATAACTTTGTTTTTCATCATCAGAATTTATTCTTCTAAATAATGCATTAACTCTAGCTGTTAATTCTCTTGGACTAAATGGTTTAACCAAATATTCATCAGCTCCAATATTTAATCCATCAATTTTTTCACTCAATTCCCCCTTTGCTGTAAGCATAAATATGTAAACATTTGATGTTTTTCTTATTATCTTACAAACTTCTTCCCCACTTATATCTGGCAGCATTAAATCAAGAATTATTAACTTAAAATCATTATTTTTAAATAATTCAATCCCTTCTATCCCTGATATTGTATTATAAACATTATATCCATCTTTCTCTAAGTATGCCTTTAACACCTCTGATACTTTTTCTTCATCCTCAATTATTAGAATATCATCCACTTATTTTCACCTCATAATCTTTTTCACACAATATTAATAACTTATCATATCAAACTTATTTAAAGATAATATGAAGATTTTTTAATTACTTCCCACCTTATTTTTGTTAAAAAACAATAATATATTACTATTTTTGTTTCTTTTTCATTAATTATATGTAAAATCATTACTTTTTATAGATAAATATGGTACTATTTTTTCATATCAGTATACTGAACAATAAAATTTATTTTATATGGAAAGAAGTGAAAAAAATGAAAAAACTATTAAGCAAATCATTTTTAAGCATATTAACTGTTTTTACAATATTATGTTTAACACTTTTCACTAATGCTAAAGCTTCAGATATAAAAAATTACAAATTAGAATCTACATCAATCACTTTAAATACTAAAACCTCTGAAGATATATTAAAAATACATTTTATAGATGTTGGACAAGGTGATTCTATATTATTGCAACAAGGTTCTCACAACATGCTTATAGATGCTGGTCCTGGAGAAAGTAAAAACTCACTCTCAAGTTATTTATCTAATCAAGGAATAACAAATTTTGATTACGTAGTTGGTACCCATCCACATGAAGATCATATAGGCAACTTGGCTTATATAATAAATTCTTTCAAGATAGGCAATGTATATTTTCCTAATATAACTTCAACCACAAAGACCTTTTCAAACTTTGTAACAGCATTAAAAAATAAAGGTTTAAAGTTAACATCACCTAAGGTTGGTTCTACATTTATGCTAGGTCAAGCAAAGTGCACTATATTAGCTCCTAATAGTAATAGTTATGACAATGCAAATAATTATTCTATAGTTATTAGAGTTGAATATAAAAATAACTCTTTCTTATTTACTGGAGATGCCCAAGCCGTATCAGAAAGTGAAATATTAAAAAATGGACTTACATTAAAATCAGATGTATTAAAAATTGGTCATCATGGAAGCAACACTTCCACATCTACTAATTTTCTAAACGCTGTGAATCCTAAATATGCTGTAATAAGTGTTGGGTTAAACAACTCTTATGGACATCCTGCTGATTCTACAATCAATAAATTAACTAATAAAGGAATTCAAGTATATAGAACTGATGAAAATGGAACTATAATTATGGAGTCTAATGGTTCTAATATCTCTATCAGTAGTACTAAATAAAGAAAAAAGTTAAGGACCTTTAACAAGCCCTTAACTTTTTCTAGATTATTCAACAATAAATTTTTTAACTTCTAATTCTAGTTTCTCTGATAATGATTGAAGACCTTCTGCAAAATCAGTAACCTTTGCCATAGCTGCAGCTATTTCTTCTGTTGATGCTGTTACTTCCTCTGTAGCTGAAGCTGTTTCTTGAGAAACTGAAGATATTTCTTCTATTTCCTCTACTACATTTTTCTTCTTATTATCAATTTCTATAATAGCTAGTTTTATTTCTTCAACTTTGTTTATCATTATATCTATAGAATTAAGAATTTCTGCAAATATTCCCTTAGTTTCACCTACTGCTGTATCTTGCTCATTAACCACCTCATTAGTAAATTTTATAGCATTTACAGCTGTATCTGATTTCTCTTGAATATTAGCTATAATTTCTTTTATTTCTTCTGTAGAATCTTTGGATTGTTCTGCAAGTTTTCTTATTTCTTCTGCAACGACTGCAAATCCTCTTCCTGCTTCACCTGCACGTGCAGATTCGATACTTGCATTTAACGACAAAAGATTTGTTTGCTCTGTTATTTGAGAAATTGTTTCTGATATAGTATTTATTTTCTTAGTACTTTCATTCATATCTTGTACTATCTCATTAACTTCAGTAGTTACCATCTTTGTTTTATTTGATTTTTCTATTAATGTTTCTATCATAGATAATCCTTTAGAACCTAGTTCTTTAGTATTCATAGAAAGTTTATCTACCTCATTTGAGCTAAAAGTCATCTTATCCAATTTCATAGATAACTCATTCATTTCATCTGCTCCAGTCTGAGTACTTTGGGCCTGATTTGTTGCTCCTGCAGAAACCTCTTCTATAGCTTTTGATACTTCTTCCACAGAAGCTGTTACCTCTTCAGACATACTTGCTAGATTTGAAGATGTTTCTAATACCTCTTTTGAAGAATCCGTCACATTTTTCATAAGTTTTGATATGTTTTCTATCATATGATTAAAGGATTCAGATAAATCTTTAAATTCATCTTTTGTTGTAGCTTTTATAGATACAGTCAAATCCCCATCAGATGCTTTTGCAAATACTTCTTTTAACCTCTTAATATTATCTGATATTCCTTTACTTAATAGTAATGATAAAAATATTGCTATAATTATTATTATAATAGCAACAAGTATAGTATTAAATAATATTGCATTTGTATCTTTAGTTATCTCCTTTTCATCCATAGATGCTACCAACTTCCATCCAGTAACTTCATTGGTATTATAAGCTCCAAATTTGTGCATTCCATTGTATGTATAAGATAAGAAATCATTTTTAGATGACTTTACTTTATTCCAAATTGGTAACTTTGATGCTTCATCTGTACCTATTAGTTCTTTATTAGAATGTGCTATCATACTTTTTCCATCTGCATCTGAAATAAATACATTTCCTGTTGAGCCTATTGTCTTTTCTGCAATTTTTTCCGAAAGAGTATTTAATGAACAATCCATTCCTGCAACACCAATAATTTTCCCATCCTTTTCTACTGCTTTTGCAATTGTAACAACTAATTTCCCATTTGTAGCATCTTTATATGGTTGTGATATTGTAACTTCACCTTTTTTCTCTAAAGCTTGTCCGTACCAAGGTCTTGTAGTTGGATCAAAACCATCCGCAAGCTCTACACTAGGATATGTAGCTAGTTTCTTTGATGCCGTTCCATAATATGCTGACAATATATCTTTATCAGTCATTTGCATATTTTTAATCATATCAATAATGTCTTGTGAAATTTCATTATTATCTTTTTCTGCTGCACTATTAGCTAATGCAGAAACCATATTTGAAAAACCTTTTAAATAGTCTGTCAATCCACTATTTACTTCTGCAAGTGTTTGTTCACTTGTAATTGTCAACTTTTCATTAAGTATTGATTTAGATTTTATGTATGAATTAACCCCTTCAACTAATAAAGGAATTACACAAATAGCTACTAAACTTACAATTAATTTAACTCTAATACTATTAAATCTAAATTTAGAAGCTTTTTTCTGAGTTGACTTCTCATTAATTAAATCCATTTTATCACTCCCGATCTCTAACTTTTACATTTTAGTACATGATTTAAACAAATTTCACTATATTGATATATTTTTGCTAAAATCCCAACATTTTTATACACTTTTTTATCGTACTAATAATAAAAATCTTTAGCTAATTATTCCAATATTTTATTATAAAAAAAGAAGTTGAGGATTATTTTACTTATACCCTCAACTTCTTTTTTGTTATTCTATGGTGAACTTATGTATTTCTGACTCTAATTTCTCTGCTAATACTTGAAGTCCTTCCGCAAAGTTTGTAAATTTATTCATTGCTGAAGTTATTTCTTCTGTAGATGCAGTAACTTCTTCTGTTGCTGAAGCAGTCTCTTGAGAAATAGATGATATCCCTTCTATCTCTTCTACTACATTCCTTTTCTTACTATCTATCTCTAAAATAGCTTTCTTTATTTCTTCAACCTTATCTATTACCATACCTATAGATTTAAGAATTTCATTAAATATTTCCTTTGTTTCTCCTACTGCTAAATCCTGCTCTGTCACAACATCATTAGTAACCTTTATAGCATTTACAGCTGTGTCTGATTTTTCTTGAATATTTGCTATAATTAACTTTATCTCTTCTGTTGAACCTTTGGATTGTTCTGCAAGTTTTCTAATTTCCTCTGCAACAACCGCAAATCCTTTCCCAGCTTCCCCTGCACGTGCAGATTCAATACTAGCATTTAGTGATAAAAGATTTGTTTGCTCTGTTATTTGGGAAATTGTTTCAGATATACTATTTATCTTCTTAGTACTTTCATTCATATCTTCTACTATGCTACTAACTTCAGCTGTTACCATTTTAGTTTTATTAGACTTATCTATTAATGTATCTATCATCGATAATCCTTTAGATCCTAATTCTCTAGTTCCAGCGGAAAGTTTGTCTACCTCATTTGAACTTACCCCCATTTTATCTAATCTATCAGATAATCCATTCATTTCTTCAGCACCACTTTGTGCATTTTGTGCTTGGGTTGTTGCTCCTGTTGCAACTTCTCCAATAGCCTTTGAAACTTCTTCTACAGAAGCTGTAACTTCTTCTGACATACTTGCAAGATTTGATGAAGTTTCTAACACCTCTTTAGAAGAAGCTGTAACATTTTTCATAAGATTAGATATATTTCTTATCATATGATTAAATGCTTCAGCTAAATCATTAAATTCATCTTTTGTTGTTGCATCCATTGATACTGTTAAATCTCCATCTGAAGCCTTAGTAAATACTTCTTTTAATTTTTTTATATTTCCAGCTATTCCACTACTTATTAATAAGGCTAATACTACTGAAATAACTCCTATAATAACTATAAATAAATACGTCATATTCAATATTGGTTTTGTATCATTTGTTAATTCTGTGCTCTCTAAGCTTGCTACTAACTTCCACCCTGTAAATTTATTAGTTATAAATCCACCGAACTTATCTTTACCTTTATATTCATACTCAATAAAGCCTTTTTCCTCTGTTTTTACATTGTTCCATATAGATAATTTACTTGCTTCATCTGTTCCAATTATATCTTTGTTAGGATGTGCTAATATAACCCCACTAGAATCAGCAATAAATACATATCCCGCTTTACCTACTGCCTTCTTAGACATTTTCTCAGAAAGTGTTTTTAGAGAACAATCCATCCCTACAACACCAACAACTTCTCCATTTTTCTCTACCGCCTTTGCAACAGTAATAACATAATTTCCAGTTATAGCATCCTTATACGGATCAGTTACTATAACTTGACCTTTTTTCTCTACAGCTTGCTTATACCATGGTCGTACTGTTGGATTAAAATCAGCTGGTATGGTATCTTCTGGATAATTAATGAATTTAGCTGATGTTGTACCATAGTATGCAAAAAGAATATCTTTATTACTTTGTTGTATAGATTTAAGGTTATTAGTTATACTTTTGAAATCTTCAACATTCCCACCATTAGCGAAATTATTTACTAAAGCAGAAGTCATATTAGAAAAACTATTTAAATAATCTGCTAATCCACTATCTATTTCTTCAAGGGTTTGACTACTTGTAGTTGTTAATTTATCATGCAAAATTGCTTTAGATTTTGAATATGAAGTAACTCCAAGTATAACCAATGGAATTATGCAAATTGCTACTAAACTAATAATCATTTTAACTCTAATACTATTCAACTTAAATTTAACATTTTCTTTTTTGTTCAGCTTCATTTTTCTCACCCCTATTTTTTATAAATATTATTTCTAAGTACATAACATCAATACTTCTTGCTGCATGTTTACATTTTTCAACATAAAGCTTCATATTTTTATTAATACATTTATAATATCGATTTAGAAATAACATATCTTTATAAGGGTATTTTATGGTTGCAAATAAACAAAACGGGCTTTACGCCCGTTTTTGTAATTTGTGTATAACTATACCTAATGGAAATAATTATACTTATCTATCTTATATTAAACTTTTGCATTTCTGATTCTAATTTTTCTGCTAATACTTGAAGACTTTCTGCAAAACCTGTAAAATTATTCATTGCAGATGATATTTCTTCTGTAGATGCAGTAACTTCCTCCGTTGCTGAAGCTGTTTCTTGAGAAATAGAAGATATATCTTCTATCTCTTCCGCCACATTCTTCTTCTTGCTATCTATTTCAATAATAGATGACTTTATTTCTTCCACTTTATCTATTACTGTTTCTATGGATTTAAGAATATCACTAAATATTTCTTTAGTTTCTCCTACTGCTAAATCTTGCTCATTTACCACATCATTTGTAAACTTTATAGCATTTACAGCTGTATCTGATTTTTGTTGAATATTTGCTATTATTACCTTTATTTCTTCTGTTGAATGCTTTGATTGTTCTGCAAGCTTTCTTATTTCATCTGCAACAACAGCAAATCCTTTTCCAGCGTCTCCTGCACGTGCAGATTCTATGCTTGCATTTAATGATAAAAGATTTGTTTGTTCTGTTATTTGTGAAATTGTTTCTGATATGCTGTTTATTTTTTTAGTGCTTTCATTCATATCTTGCACTATTTCATTAACTTCAGCTGTAACAAGTTTTGTTTTGTTTGATTTTTCTATTAAAGTATCTATCATAGTCAATCCTTTAGATCCTAATTCCTTTGTACCTACAGAAAGCTTATCCACTTCATTTGAACTTACAGCCATTTTATCTAATCTAATAGACAATTCACTCATTTCCTCAGCACTTTTTTGTGTGCTTTGTGCCTGATTTGTTGCTCCTGTTGAAACTTCTCCTATCGCTTTTGAAACCTCTTCAACAGATGCAGTTACTTCTTCTGACATACTTGCAAGATTAGTTGATGTTTCTAACACTTCTCTAGAAGATTTCTTGACACTATCCATAAGATTCGATATATTTCCAACCATATAATTAAATGATTCAGCTAAATCTTTAAACTCATCTTTTGTTGTTGCATTCATATGTGCAGTTAAATCTCCCTTTGAAGCTTTAGCAAATACTTCTTTTAAATTTCTAATATTCTTTGCTATACCATTACTTAATATAACTGATAAAAATATTGCTACTAGCCCCATTACTCCTGTAAGTAGTAATGTAGTTGTAAGTATTGGTTTAGTATCATCAGTTAACTCAGTTTCATTCATTGAAGCTACTAATTTCCAACCTGTAATTCTGTTGGTTGTATATGCTCCAAACTTCTTTGCTCCATTATATGTATATTCAGTGAAACCACTATCTCCTGATCTAATTGTATTCCATATTGGTAACTTTGAGGCTTCATCTGTACCTATTAGTTCCGCTTTTGGATGTGATATCATATTCTTTCCATCTACATCTGATATATAAACATAACCTGAAGATCCTATCTTCTTTTTAGAAACTTTCTCTGAAAATGAACTTAGTGAAATATTCATGCCTACAACACCAATAACTTTATTATCCTTTATAACCGTCTTTGCTACAGATACAACCATTTTATTTTGTGTGTTCTTAAATGGTAATGTTACTATTACATTCCCTTTACTCTCCATAGCCTCCTTGTACCAAGGTCTTTCAGTTACTTTAAAATCATCAGCCATCTTTTCATCTGGATAAACATTATATTTACCATCAGTTCTTCCAAAAAATACATTCGATATATCACTATTACTTTCTTTTAAAGACTTTAACTCAGCTTCAACAAATGATTCATTAATGTTATTATCAAAATTAACAATAGAATGACTCTCTGATGTCATTTTAATCAAACTAATAAAGCCATTAAAATATTTGTCTAATCCATCATTTGCTTCTGAAAGAGTTTGTTCACTTGTAACTTTTAATTTTTCATTAAGAGTTGTTTTTGCTTTTATGTATGATGAAAAACCTGCTATTGTTAGCGGAATCATGCAAATTGCAACTAAACTAGTAATTAACTTTGTTCTAATACTGTTGAAACTTACTTTACCCATTTTCTTCCCACTGCTTGAATTCATTGTGCCTACCCCTTTAATCATTTTATTTTTTATGTTTGCCTTTTTATTATAATTTCGACAAGTCATATTTTATAGGGCAAAAGGCACCAAATTAAATGCAATAAGCATAATCTATTATTTCTTATGCTATACGCATAAAATTTTATAATTTTCATGACTATTGCATTAATTTTAATTTCTATTTTACGAAAATTAATGCAATTAGCTATAGATTTTCTATTAAAATAGAAAATTAGCTTAAGGTTTTTCAAAAATTAATAATTCAAAATTCTTAAGCTAATTACTTACAAATTAAATGTCTATTTAATATTCATATTTGATTTTATTCTTTTTAAGCTTAATGTAGATAAAATCACATTAATTGCTATAATAAAAATCATGCCTAAATAATCTACCAATGTATCTCTCTTAAACCTAATTACAAAATTACCAACAATCATGTAACCCCCAAGCAATAAAAGTGCTATATTAACAGGTTTTGTAATTTTAATTGTTGATTCAAACTCAAATAACTCTTTAATATCCTTCCATTGCAAATTATAGTTTTCTGAATCAATTTTAATACAAACCATAACCATACATATAATATAACTAATTAACACTAGCTCAAGTAAAATGAAATCATATAATTCATTTGATGTAATAAGTATAAAAAAGCTAAAAGTAATTAATGTTAATACATAACTAAATAATCCTATATATACCTTTGATAATATATACTTATTTCCCTCCATAGGAAATATACTGAATAATTTTAGCCCCGACCCCTCTCTCGAAAACGATGTGATTGCTGTAGTATTTGGAATAGAAAAAATCCAAACACATACACCAATATATATACTCAAAATTGCTAATGATGACTTATTAACTCCACTACCTGTTTTATGATTAATTATAATAAAAAAAATCAAAAAAATTATATTAAATATTATGTTAAGATATAAATACGATGATTTAAGAATAGGTGTCCTAATTATCAATTTAGTATCTCTAATAATATTAGATTTAATTGAACTTCTAGCTTTAAATTCATATTCGCTTGTATCTATTTCTATTTTTTTATCATTTCTAGAAGTAAATATATTACTTTTCATTATAGTTAAATACACATTTCCACCAATAAAATAAATCCCAAAAACACCCAACATTATTATTCCAAAAGCATACACTAATCTAATACTATGATTTGATATATTTGCAAGCATAAAATAAGTTAGTATTCCCACTAAAATATCAGTTAAGATAATTAGCTTATTATTTCTATTTTCACTTTTCCTTGTTGAGAACAATGATATAATCCATAATAATGTTAATGTTATTAAAGCTACATATATGGTTGGAATAACCACTGCTATAGCTTGAATTAATAATATCTCTAAAAAGTAATATATACTTGAATTAGTTAAAATTCCAAATGTTATTAGCGGAATCATAAAAATTACTGATATAGGAAAGCTCTGATAAATAGCTATAAAACACTTTGATAATAATAAAACTCCATTTTTTATAGGATAAATAAACATCTCTCTCCAATCACTTGTTAAGTAAAAATTAGTAATTATCCTAAATCCACTCATTAAAGTTATCACTAATATTTCAATACCTAATATTGAATTAAAGATTACTATTTCCTCCATATTATTGATTCTAATCATGCGTAGTGCCATTATAACATAAAATATCATTGAAGCAATTATCATGAATGTTAAAAACATCATACCTATGATTTTTTTTGCTACTTTATCTCTTTCCCCATCAAGAAATATATTTTTTCGTGTTTGAAAATTAATTCCTACTAAAGCTAATAACTTCTTTTTCATCTCTAAACACCTCCATATAAATTTCTTCTAAAGTATGCTTACTACTATATTTTTCTTTCAATTCTTGCATATCCCCATAATATAAAGTTTTACCTTTCTTAATTAACAAAACTTTATCACAGAGATTTTCAACAATTTCTAAAATATGTGATGATAAAATCACTATATTCCCTTTATTTGCATATTCTCTCATAAAAGTTTTTAATTCATATGATGTTGTGGGATCTAATCCTGTAAACGGTTCATCTAAAATCCAAACCTTTGGTTTATGAATTAAAGAACTTATTATCATTATCTTTTGTTTCATTCCTTTCGAGAACTTGTCCATCACAGTATTTAAATCATTTTGAATATTAAACCTCACACTAAGACTTAATATTCTTTCCTTCCTTTCCTCCTCTGATATCCCATACATATCAGCTACAAAATTCAAATACTCTATAGCCTTTAATTTCAAAAATTTATTCTCATCATCTGATACATATCCTATTTGCTTTTTAATATCAATGGAATTTTCCTCTACTGAAAGTCCATTGATATTAATACTTCCTTCAGTCATATCAATTGTACCTATAAGCATATTTATGGTTGTAGATTTTCCTGCTCCATTAGGTCCAACTAATGCTACTATATTGCCATCCTCTATCTTAATATCCAAATTATCTACAGCTTTAAAATCTTTATATTTTTTTGATACATTTTCCATTGATATCATTTACTCCATCCCCTATTCCTTTTTCCTATTAATATTTAATTATGTAATTTATTAAATATTTTCTATATTTATGCAATAATCCACATTATACATCTCAAAACTTTTATAATCAACCTTATGCAAAACAAAAAAATAGACACTTTAAAACCACATTAAAATGATTTTAAAGCATCTATTTCTACCTAAAATTATATTCAGTAACTATGCTCTCTCTTTCCTTAGTTATATCATTAAAATACTCATAAAATGACAACCCCAAAAAGCTTCCCGTTATGTTATAAACATTCTCAAAACCTAGATTTTGAAGTGCTAGTGTTGCATTATAACTTCTTTGACCTGTTCTACAATGAAGGTATACAGGTATATGTCTTGGTATTTCATTTGATCTTTCCCTTAATTCACTTAGTGGTATATTTATAGCATTTTTTATATGACCACTTTCATATTCATTTCTTTCTCTAACATCTATTATAAATTGCTTATTTTCCACAAGCTCTCTTACTTTATCCACATTAACTTGCTTGAAATCTCTATTTAAAAGATTAGAACCTACATATCCAACGTAATTAACAACATCTTTTGCTGTTGAAAATGGTGGTGCATAACAAAGTTCTAAATCTTTAAGATCTTCTACCGTTCCACCAAATTTTATAGCTGTTGCAATTACATCTATTCTCTTGATTACATCGCCTTTTCCTATAGCTTGTGCTCCTAAAAGTTTTCCTGTTGGTACTTCATATAATAATTTAAGATGAATTGGTGATGAGCCTGGCATTATACCTACCTTATCTGTAAGTATGACTCTAACTATATCATAATTAATACTCATATTAAGAGAATTTATAAGTGATTCATTTACCCCTGTAGCTGCTCCATTATAATCAAATACTTTTATAGCTGATGAGCCTATGTATCCTTTGTTTAATGTGCTCTTTCCATTAATATGATCTGCTACTGCCCTGGCTGCTTTTTGAGCTGGTCCCGCTAATGACAACTTAGTTGCAGAATGTGTTAATGCATTATAAACTTCTATTACATCTCCAACTGCATATATATTTTCATCAACTGTTTTATAGTCTTTATCTACTTTGATAGCTCCAGTTTCCCCCACTTCTAAATCAGCTTCTTTTGCCAAACCAATTTCTGGAGTAACTCCTATAGCCATAACAACTACATTAGCTTTTATCTCTTTGCCTGAACTTAAAACCACTGTGTCTTCTTCAAATCTTTCTACTTTATCTTCAACAATTAAATTTATACCTTTATCATAAATTTCTTTGTGAAATATTTGAACCATATCATAATCAAATGGTTTTAATATTTGATTTGTAGCTTCTATAAGAGATACATTATATCCAGCTTTATTTAAATTCTCAGCTGCTTCAACTCCTATATATCCACCACCAATTACAGCAACATCCTTTGTCTCAATTTCTTTTAAAAATCTATTAAGCTCATCTATATCAACTACATTTCTAATAGTAAATAAGTTTACGTTTTCTATTCCTGGAATATTTGGGACTATTGGCTTAGCTCCTGGTGATAATATGAGTTTATCATAACTCTCTTTATAAATATCTTGGGTTATATTGTTTTTTACTGTTATAGATTTATTTAATCTATCTATTACTAAAACTTCTTGATTAACTCTAGCTTCTATATTATACTGAGCCATAAACTTTTCCGGACTCATTAAAATTAACTTGCTAGTTTCATCTACTACTCCACTTAAATTATATGGAAGTGAACAGTTTGAAAATGATACATGAGGCCCTTTCTCAAACATTATTATTTGATCTTGTTCACTATTTCTTCTAAGTCTTGTAGCTGCTGATGCTCCACCTGCAACACCACCAACTATTAATATTTTTTTCCTCATGATTCCACGCCTCCTTGTTTATTTTTTAATTCCTACATACACAATCCATGTCACCTGCAACATTTATAACATCAAATACTTCTTTTGTCAAACT
The DNA here is from genome assembly GCF_031626875.1 of Clostridium sp. SHJSY1. Taxonomy (NCBI): domain Bacteria; kingdom Bacillati; phylum Bacillota; class Clostridia; order Eubacteriales; family Clostridiaceae; genus Clostridium; species Clostridium sp. SHJSY1. Next base: position 23,804 of record NZ_JANDMF010000044.1, on the reverse strand, counting down.
TCTACAAGTTATAGCATTGCTCCCTTTAGATTGACATGTAATATATTTTTTATCTTTATTTAAACACATTTCTAGGATACTTAATAGTCCTCTTATAAAAATATTTTTTGTAACTTTCAAATTCACACTATTATATTTGTAATATTTCACAATTAACTCTACTTACTCTATATAACAAGTTCATCATTTTAACTAATTTAAATATAGCCTTATCTTTTAAAATTTTACTTTATTAATTCTGATAAATCTTTGTTTATTATTATTTTTCCTCGTTCCAGTTTTATATATCCTCTTTTTTCAATACTCTTTAACTTTCTACTTACAACTTCTCTAACTGAATCAATTTCAAATGCTAATTCACTATGAGTTGCATAAATTATCTTATTGTTTTTGCTAATAAGTAATCTAACAAGTCTTGTTTCTAATGTTTCGTGTATTATTTCCTCTTTATTTTCTATAATAGTGCTAAATTTTTTATATAAATCTCTATACATATATAACAAAAATTCTTCATCTTGAATAAAATATCTTTTAACTACCTCCATAGGAATTATACATACCTCTGAATCTTGAATTGCTTTACCAGTTACATTTAATGATTCAAAATTAGCTATACAACTTAATGCTTCATGACAAAGTTCTCCTTTTTTAATGTTATATAAATTAGTTTCCTCTCCATTCATATTTATCCTATGAACTTTTATAGTTCCTTTCAATACAAATAAAATTCCAACACAAGTACCATCAGATGATTCCACATATTCATCCGTATATATTGTCTTAAATAGAGCTTGATTACTTATTATTTCATTATATTTTTCATCTATAATCTTTAATACTGGATATATATTAAATAAATTTTCTAAATTACTATTCCTAATATTTAAATTTTCTTTGTATTCATTCATCAAATCTCCTCCATAAAATCATTATAGATAAATTTGGTTATTTTTATGTGACTTAGTCACACATATATATTATACTTTGATCGATTTATCTATACTTGAATAATTAAACTTTTATGCAAATTATGAATTGAATCTATATTGTACATATTTTAAAATAGAAACATTGATTTGTATATTTAAAACAAACCAATGTTTTTATTTTATTAAACTATAACTTTACATAATAACTTAGCGAATAAAACACCACCAAGACTTAATGTTACATTAAGCAATACATTTACAGTTCCTAACACAAAACTTCCATTACTCATTAGCGTTATAGTTTCATAACTAAATGTAGAAAAAGTAGTAAGCCCCCCCATAATACCTGTAGTTAAAAATAGCCTCAAATTTGGGGATATAAGTTCTGTAGAATTACTTAATTCCATTATAAGACCGATAAGAAACCCTCCAATAACATTTACTAACAATGTTCCTAAAGGAAAATTTGAATTAATTAAATTTGAAGACTGCTTAGTAATTATGTATCTTAATACTGCTCCAATACAGCCTCCAGTTCCAACAAAAATTATTTCTAACAAATTTACTCACCTCCATAAAAAATAAAAAAACTCCTGCTCTTAAAAGCAGGAGTCATTAGCATATTGCAATTTATGGTGAACTCCATCACCTATTAATTTAATTAATTATATTATATTTGAATTTATAATAAATGTAAATTCATTTTATTTGTTATCCACCTTATGTATATTGAAGATTTTATTTAGTTATAATATAATAAGATTATAAAATAAATACTTAAGTTCGGTTGGACAAATTTATAATTTGTTTTCAAGCAATTGCTGTTTCTGGGGTGGGAAACTCATTTTTGAGTTTCCCACCTTTTTTGTTTTAAAAATTATTTTTATGGAGGAAAATATGAAAAAGAAAATTCACAAAAAAATTATTGAGCAATTTTTATATTTTACTAAAAAAGAATCTTTTGGAGGTATATTACTTTTACTTTGCACTATCGTTGCTCTTATAATAGCAAACTCTAATTTATCTACTACTTATAATAATATATTGCATACCTATATAACTATTGGTTATAAAAATGCATCACTATCTATGTCTATTCTTCATTGGATTAATGATGGATTGATGACTATTTTCTTTTTGGTAGTAGGAATAGAAATTAAACGTGAGTTGATTATTGGTGAACTTAAATCATTTAAAACAACTATATTACCTATTTCTGCTGCTATAGGCGGAATGATATTTCCAGCAATTATTTTTTCTCTATTGAACTTTAATGAACCAACTATTACAGGATGGGGAATCCCAATGGCAACAGACATTGCTTTTGCTTTAGGAATACTATCTTTAGTTAGCAAAAAAGCTCCAAAAGGTATTGTAGTATTTCTTACAGCTTTAGCCATAGTTGATGACTTAGGAGCTATTATAGTTATTGCTATATTTTATACTAATCAACTTTCTTTAATTTCACTCTTGCTAGGATTAATTGTACTAATAGGTCTTATACTTGCTAATAAGTTTAATTTTAAATCAATTCCCCTTTTTGTTACCTTAGGGATATTATTATGGATTTGTCTTTTAAAATCAGGTATACATGCAACTATTGCTGGTGTATTACTTGGATTGACTTTACCAGTTGGTAAAACTGCTGATGAATTTAAAAATTCTATGTTATATAAAATTGAATATACTCTTGTTCCTTGGTCAACATTCCTTGTAATGCCTATTTTTGCCTTAGCGAACTCAGGGATAACTATTGATACTAGTAGTATATCAACAAGTATATTTTCTCCTGTTAGTCTAGGTATTATATTAGGTTTATTTGTAGGGAAACAACTTGGAATATTTGTTTCTTCATATATTCTATTAAAACTAAATTTTGCTACACTTCCTTCTGGAGTAACAAAAAGACATATATATGGTGCAAGTATTTTAGGTGGTATCGGATTTACAATGTCTCTCTTTGTTTCTTCTTTATCATTTTCAGATGACACAATATTATCTATAGCAAAAATAAGTATCATTATTGCTTCATTACTCTCAGCAATACTTGGGTCTATAGTTTTTAAAATTATAGATAAAACTTCAATAGATTAAATAAAAAAACTATACTTTTAACAAACTTGTAAAAAGTATAGTTTTTTCTAAATTATATTTCTGTAATCACAGTTAAAACCATAGGCTTTCTTTTCATTTTTGCATATACAAAACTATCTATTTCTCTTCTAATAGTATTCTTTATTTCTGACCATTGAGTTATATTGTTATCAAGGCATCTTTCTACACTTTTGGTAACTATAACTCTAATATCTTTAATTAATTTTTCAGACTCTCTAACATATACAAATCCTCTTGTAATAATGTCTGGACCAGAAATTATGACTTTATTTTGTCTATCTATAGCTATAACAACTGTTATAATTCCGTTTTGCGCTAAATTTTTTCTATCTCTTAACACAACATTTCCAACATCTCCTACACCTGCACCATCAATAAGCACTCTTCCTGATGTAACACTTCCCACTACTTGTGCCTTATTTCTAGAAAGCTCAAAAACATTTCCAGTTTCTAAAAGAAATATTTTTGATTTATCCATTCCCATACTTTCTGCAATCTTCCCATGACTCATCAAATGCTTATACTCACCATGTATAGGTATGAAAAATTTAGGTTTTAATAACGCATGAATTAATCTAAGTTCTTCTTCACAAGCATGCCCCGAAACGTGTATCTCTTCTATAGATTTATATATTACATAAGCGCCTCTCTCAGTTAATTCATTAATCACATTAGAAACAGCTCTTTGATTTCCTGGTATTGGAGTTGCAGAAATAATTACAGTATCACCTTTTTCTATTTGAATGCTCTTATGATTTCCTGAAGCTATCCTTGTAAGTGCCGCCATAGGCTCTCCTTGGCTTCCAGTTGTAATTATTGTAACTCTTTCATTTGGATATTTTTTCACTTCATTCAATTCTATAATTGTTCCTTCTGGTATAAATAAATATCCTAAATCTATAGCAACTTCACTTATCTTTTCCATACTTCTTCCACTAAAAGCAATTTTTCTACCATTTTTTATAGATGCATTAGCAATCTGTTGTATTCTATGGATATTAGATGCAAATGTAGCAACTATAACCCTACCTTTTGCCTTATCAAAAAGATTTTCTAATTTTTCACCAACAGTTTTTTCTGACATTGTATATCCTTTATGATATGCATTTGTACTCTCTGCTAATAAAAGCACTACGCCTCTTTTTCCAAGCTGCGCAAATCTTTGTAAATCTATAGTCTCTCCATCTATTGGTGTAAAGTCAACTTTAAAATCTCCACTATGAACAATTACTCCAACTGGTGTATGTAATGCAATAGCACAACTATCTGCTATACTATGATTTGTTCTTATATATTCAATTTTGAACTCCCCTACTTCAAATGTATCTCCTGCTTTAACCATATTTAATGTACAATCATTAAGAATTCCGTGCTCTTGAAGCTTACTTTCAATCAACCCTAAAGTTAATTTTGTTCCATATATAGGTGCATTAATTTGTTTTAATACATATGGCAATCCACCAATATGATCTTCATGTCCATGTGTAATTAGAAAACCCTTAACCTTATTTCTATTTTTCAATAAATATGTTACATCTGGTACTATAAGATCTATTCCATAAAGCTCTTCATCTGGAAATGCTAACCCGCAATCTACAATTACTATTTCATCTTCATATTCAAATGCTGTTATATTCTTCCCTATTTCTCCCAGTCCACCTAAAGGTATAACCTTTACTTTACTTTTGTTTTTTACTTTATTAGCCATATTATCTCCTAACTTGTAACTAAATGCATAAAAATTAGAACTTAGTTACCACTAAATTTTTACTACTTAATTTTTTATTATTAAAATTATATAAATTCCGAAGAGCAGTATTATCCTACTAACTAAAAAGTTATTTTGTCTATCAAATACTAACAATCGTTAATTTTGAATAGATTGAAAATAAACTTAGTATTTCTGCACCTTAATATTGTCTCAAAAGTTTTCTATATTACTATAAAAAAACGTGAATAAATACATACTTATATCTTTTATAATAAACGCTATATTCATTCATCTTTTTTTATCATCATATTATAATTATAAACTGTTTTATAAATTATATATACAACAATTATCAAATTTACTTTCAACAATTTTCTTACTTTTCCTGTATATGGACATATGAATAAATTACTTCCCTAAACAAATCAATTCTTTCTAATATTATCATGAATTTTCAATACATTCAAATAACTTTCATTAAATAAAAAGCAAGTGCTATAAAAATAACACTCACTTTTCAATACTAAATCTTATATTTATCCAAGTCTACTTTAAATGTTTCAGTGATACCCTTAAAATCATGTATATTATCTGTAAGATGTTTTATTTCATTAGTATAATTTAACACATTAGCACTTACCTCTTGAGAAGATGCTGAATTCTCTTCTGCAATAGCTGCTAAAGATTCTATGCTATCATAAACATGAGATATTGCTTCTGCTTGTTCATTTAGTTTATTTATTGTATCAATCATAGATACTGCCACCCCTTGAACGGACTTATTTGCCTCAAAACTTATATCTCTTACAACACCTAAACTATCAGTCTCTTTTTCTAACACATCATATTGACCTTCTATATCTCCTACTAAAGATTCAATTTCATTAACAAACTGTACTAAATTTGAATTAATCTCTTGTACAGCATCTTTAGATTGCTCAGCTAACTTTCTTATAGATTCAGCAACTACTGCAAAACCTCTTCCTTGCTCTCCTGCCCTAGCTGCTTCAATAGATGCATTTAATGCTAATAAATTTGTCTGTTCTGCAATTCCAGAAACTATAGAAACAATATTAGTAATGTCATTTGCTTTTACTTCAAGATTTGTCCCCTTAACCTTAACTTCGTTAAACTTCTCTAAGGTTTTTAAAATATTACTACTTGCATTATCAACATTTTCATAACTATTATTTATTTTTTTCATAGCTTCTTCAAGTTCTGATTTATTGGCATTTTCATTTCCAACTATAACTTTTAATGAGGTTATATTCTCACTAAGTGAACTTACTGCAGTATCTGTATTTTGAGCTTGTGTATACGCTCCTTCAGCTACTTGTTCTACAACTCCACCTATCTCTCCTGAAGTATAATTCATAGAATCAGATATTTTACTTATAGAGTTTACAAAAGTGTTCATTTCATCTGTAACACCTTTAAATCCAACAAAGTCAGCTTGTATAACCTTTTTATGTTTATTGATTAATTCATAAATTTCCTCAAAAAAATCATTTGTCTCAATTTTTCCATCAATATTATATTCATGCTTATTGATTCTTTCAAGTTCTCCTCTTATTTGATTAATAGGTCCCATCATTAAATTAACTGAAACAAATGCTCCAATTCCAGATACAATACTTCCCAAAATAGACTTAATAGCATTCTCCATTCCAAGCATAGGCAACATTACAATTAGAGTAATTAAGAATGTACCCAAACCTGCTTTTAATCCAAAATCTTTTATAAACCCTAAAGAAAATAATTTATTGAATTTATAACTTTTCTTATAATATATATCTTTATCAAAGATAAGCTTTAATTTTAACTCATGCTCATTTCTAAAAACCTCTTCTACAGCTACTTTCTCATTAAAATATTCACAAGACCCTTCAAGCATCCCAAGAAAATAGTCAAACATTCCTCTTTTAGAATTATAACTAAAATAAGCTTCCCTGCTTGAGATTGGTTCAATTAGAACTAAAGGTGGCTTTGCTCCAGCAAACTTCTTTGTCATTACCACATGTACATCAAACATAGATTTTAAAAATGAATAAACATTTTCATGTTTAAAAAAGGCTGGATAATCCTTACTAAAAGATTTTATATTATCTTGTCCTATTTTTCTCCACAGAGTACTAACCTCAATGTTCTCCTTCTTAGCTATATAATCTATTATCTTTTTTACTTCTTCATCATCAACATTTTCAATTGGTGAAAATATTTTTGAGCTTCCCCACCCAACATAATTCATCGCTTCATCAACTAAAGAATTTCCAAATAGTTTCTTATTTGTCTTCATCCAAGTTGATACTACAGTACCTTTCATCTCAATATCCCCCTCAACATTATTCTATTATAAACTTTTAATCTAATTAATTAATAATAATTATCTTTTAATTAGCTATATTATACAACAATCCCATTCCTCATTCAATATATATTGAATATTTGCTGCTAAATTTTAAATATTAACTTTTATTGACTTTAAATTTCAAATTCTCTAATATAATTTATATATAACTATTGTTAAGTAATTTAAAGACGAATAGGAGATTCACTATGAAAACCACACTATTTCTAGTTCGACATGGCGAAACAAAATGGAATGCTTTAGGTAAATTTCAAGGGTGTACCGATATTGATCTATCTGATGAAGGTATAATTCAAGCTAATTTTTTGAAGGAAAGAGTTGAAAATTCTTTTGATTTTATTTATTCTAGTCCCTTAAAACGAGCTAATGATACTGCTAATATTATCTGTTCAAATACAGAACCAAAACCTGTAATAGAACCAGCTATTAGAGAAATTAACTTTGGTGAATGGGAAGGTTTAACCTTAAAAGAGATAGTAGCACTCTACCCAGAAAACTTTAAAGTATGGAGAACTGATGAATTAACAGCCCCAATCTGTGGTGGAGACTTAAGTATAAAGATGGCATCTATACGTGCTAAAGAAGCTATTTTAAAAATAGTGGAGGCTCATAAAGGAAAAAGAATAATGATAGTTGCCCATGGAGGTATAATTAAGGCTGGATTAATAGGTCTTTTTAATTGGAAAATGACTATGTACCATCAAATTATTCTTGGCAATACTTCTATATGTAAATTATCTTTTAATGATGATTTAAAGCCTGTAATAGTATCAATAAATGACACAAGCCATCTTCCTAATAATTACAATGTAAAATCTTTTGTATAACATTTATATTCATCATATTGTCTGAAACATTTTCAGGCAATTCTTGCTGTTGCTTTCTTGCTTCCATATAATTATCCTCTTGCCCCTCTATTAGATTATTAATGATCTTCTCTAATACAGTATAAACCATACTTTTATCATTCTCATTAATTCATAATATGGCTTTCTATGTTGTCATTTCCGCTATTGAGCATGTTGTTATACTCTTACAATTCTATTGGTAAATATATTGATTAAACGTGTTTATATTTAAATACAATTTTTTCAAATAGGTATTGCTTTAATTTTTTAAAAGTACTATACTATGACCAATAAGTCACATGACTTATTGGTCACAATAAGGAGGTAAAATACTTGCCAAAAGAAACGTTCTTCAACTTGTCTGAAGAAAAAAGAGAAAAAATAATAAAAAAATCTATAAAAGAATTTGGAAAACAAGGTTTTGAAAAAGGAAATATAGGCAAAATAGCTAAAGAGGCTGGTGTCTCTAAAGGTAGCATGTATCAATACTTTGAAGATAAAAAAGAATTATATATTCATTGTGTAAAAGAATCTTTTAATATTTCCATGAAGTATGGTTTTTCCAAAATACAAAACTTTCAAGAAGCTAATATTATAGACCTATTTTATGAAGGTTTTAAAGATTCATGGATCTTTTTGAAAGAAGAGAGAGACATATATATTTTCTTATTAAACCTATACTATGACAATAAACATAGTATCAAAGATGAAGCTTTATCCTATATCCTTGACCAAAGCAGAGAATTTATGATGAACCTTATAGAAATTAATAAAGCAAAAGGCATTATTAGAAAGGATATTTCTACTGAAAGTATTCTAGTTTTTATTGAAGGTATATCTGCTAAAATCAAAGAACATATGAGAGAATATGCTGAGAAAAATCATAAAAATTTCTGGGATATGGAGTTTAATGATTATGAAAAATTCCTAAAAGAAATAACTTGTTTAGTAAGGTGTGCATTAACTTAAAGTAGCAACCTTTACTATGATTGGAGGGATATTATGAATATTATTGAGATTAGTAATCTTACAAAAAACTATGGAAATCACAGGGGAATTTCAAATATAAGCTTTAATGTTGAAGAAGGTGAAATATTTGGATTCATTGGCCCAAATGGAGCTGGAAAATCCACTACTATCAGAACACTACTTGCACTTATTCACCCAACCAGTGGAAATGCAACAATATTTGGAAAGGACTGTATTAAATGTGCTCCAGAAATTGCAAAAGACATAGGTTACTTACCTTCAGAAGTCTTTTACTACAACAACATGAAAGTTATAGACTTATTAAAATATTCAGCAAGTTTCTATAAAAAGGATTGTCGTAAAAGAATTAAAGAACTATCAGAAATATTAAGCCTTGATCTTAATAGAAAAATTGATGATTTATCCTTTGGAAATAAAAAGAAGGTTGGAATTGTTCAAGGTCTACTTCATGAACCCAAATTAATTATTTTAGACGAACCAACAAGTGGTCTTGATCCACTTATGCAACAGAAATTTTTTAATTTATTAGAGGAAGAAAACAAAAAAGGTACAACAATACTATTCTCTTCCCATATTCTTAATGAAATTCAGAGATTATGTAACCGTGTTGCCATAATTAAAGAAGGAGAAATTATAAAAGTTGAAAAGATTAGTACTCTTAAAGAGAATAATTATAAAAAAATCAAGATTCACTCAAGATCTACTATTACTGATGACTTTTTTGACATTAATGGTATAAGTAATCTTGAAATTAAAGATAATACAGCAAACTTCTTATTTAAAGGAAATATTAACTTAATTACACAAAAATTAAGCCAGATTAATATTTCTAACATATGGATAGAAGAGCCAGACCTTGAAGAAATATTTATGCATTACTATGAAAAGGAGGAGTAGCTTATGAATATGTTTTTTCATGAATTAAAATCATATAGAAAATCTACAATTATATGGTCCTTTTCTATAGTTGCAATTGTTGTATTATTTTTATCCATGTATCCTAGCTTTTCAAATGATATAGAATCAGTAAATGATTTATTGAAAAGTTATCCAGCAGAAATTAGAAAAGCTTTTGGTATTACATTAAATTCTTTTTCATCTATTTTAGGCTTTTATTCATATTCATTTATATATATATCAATATGTGGATGTATTCAAGCTATGAACCTTGGTCTTTCTGTAGTATCAAAAGAAACTAGTGATAAAACAGCAGACTTTCTCTTAACAAAACCTGTTACTAGAAAAGAAATATTAACAGCAAAATTGCTTGCTACATTGACATGCATAATTATAACAAATGTAATTTTCATCTTAGCTGCTATCATAATAGCAAACGTTGTTTCTAATACATCTTTTGATACTAAACTATTTTTAATGATTTCTATTACTATGTTTTTTATGCAACTTATATTTTTATCTTTAGGAATAATTATTTCAACTACAATAACTAAAATAAAATCAGTAATTTCAATATCTTTAAGCACAGTTTTTGGTTTTTATATTATAGGTATGATTCAATCAGTTATTGATAACGATTTATTAAAATATGTAACACCATTCAAATTTTATGATCCATCAACTATTATAAAAAATGCATCTTATCAAACATCATCTATAATTTTAGAAATAGTTTTTATATTCATATGTATTTTAATTAGTTATTATATTTATTCAACTAAAGATATTCATTCTGTATAAGGAGGTAATATTTATGAATATATTTTTAAGAGAAATGAAAGTTCATACAAAATCACTTATTTTATGGTGCATTAGTTCATTTATTTTGATTACCTCTGGTATTGCTAAATTTAGTGCTGCTTCTGATTCTATCCAATCTACAAATGAAATTTTATCAAAAATGCCAAAATCTTTGCAAAATATTATTGGTGTAGGTTCATTAAATTTATCAAAAGCTAGTGGCTATTATGGTGTTATATTTTTTTACTTGGCATTGATGGCTGGAATTTTTGCAGCAATAATTGGTTCAACTATTATATCAAAAGAAGAACGAGATAAAACTGCCGAATTTATATATGCAAAACCTGTATCCAGAAATTATATAATTACTGCTAAGATTTTTTCAGGCTTTTTGAACGTAGTTTTCTTTACCTTATTTACATTCATATGTTCAATAGGAGTTATTCAATATTTTGGTAATGGTGAAAATGTTAACTCTGATATCTTTAGATTAATGATTGGTTTATTTTTAATCCAACTAATATTTTTATTTCTTGGAACAGCTATATCTTCTATAATCAAAAAGCCAAGAAACTCCACTTCAATTTCTACTGGAATTTTACTTGTTATGTTCATATTATCTATAATTATTGATATAAATGATAAACTTGATTACTTGAAGTATTTTACCCCTTTTAAATATTTTCAAGCTAAAGATTTAATGTATGGAGGTGAACTTGAACCTAATTTTTTATTCTTGTCCTTTATAATAATTTTTGCATGCTCAACTATAACTTATGCTTTTTATAATAAAAAAGATTTAAATATATAATACTCTACCTTTTCCATTAGTATAAAAAGAGAGAAACTTATTCATCTTAATGATTAAGTCCCTCTCTTTACAATTATCTCTTAATTGGCCCCACTTACTTTCCATTCAAGAAGTCCTGTTGATGCTGTGCCCTTAGATACCATCTCAACTCTTATTGATTTTGTATTCACAGTAGTAAATGTTGTAGTATTATATTTATTTATAGCAGTTCCAAGTCCAACTGGTTTACTTACTTCAATCCATGCTGACCCATTCCAATACTTAATTTTATAAGACTTTGGAACATCTACTCCCTGATTATCTTTAAACCAATATAAATCACATGATGATATATTATAATTCTTGTCAAAGTCATATTGAACCCATTGAGTTCCAGTTTGTGGCCAATTTCCATAAACCGCATGATTTCTATCATTTGAATTTGATGGATCAACTCCATCATTTAATGCACTAATATTTTCCCAAGATGAACAATATGATGTTGTTGCAGATGCTTTTAGTGCAATATTTGAATTAGTTGGTGTTGTTGATGTTGCTGGAAAGCGTGAAGTATCTTTCTTTAATTGACTCCATGTATAACGCAATAACCAGCTATCCCAATCTGTTATAGTTGCTGAATTTCCGGCCCACATAATTGTAGGTGTAGGAAATCCTCCTGGTGGACGATCATTATCCTCATAGAAATCTGGCATTCCAAATCCATGACCCATTTCGTGTTCAATTATATGAGCTTCATTTGTGTCTAGCATGCTTAATATGTAATCATCTGATATACGTTGTCCCCAGTCTCCACCTGCTCCTCCTTCAAAGTTAGTGGTTCCCCATAGATACATGTCGAATCTCTTATCATATCCACCTGGATAAGAATAATTTTTATCTTCAAAATGATCTGCTCTAGATAAATTAGTAGGAGCACTTGGTAATTTTGCTGGTATACTTGGATTTGTTTTATTCAAATCATCATTAATACAATTTGTATATACCGTTTCATTAGGTTGCTTGTCCAATATTTGTGAAGCATTAGCACATGCCCAACCCACTACCTTTACTGTAACACTGTCATATGCCCAACCATCATAACCTTTAAGTTTTTTAACCCAGTTATTAACTTGACGATTAAGCATTGTTTCAAATTTCTTACGTTGTTCAAGAGTTAAATTCTTATTTGACTGCCAACGTACGACATAGTTAAGGGTCCCCTTACCAGCATAAATTTGATCAAATATCAAATTTTTACGTGTTGTTGATCCTTCTTTAATCATTCTATTGTTCCAAACCCATTCTATAGAACTTTTAAGATTAGATGGCATATCTGACAGTGTCAAACTAGTTTTTGAAGCATTTAAAGTTGTTGTTGCAAAAGAAGTACTTCCTGTAGAACTTAAAGTTTTTGCAAATACATTATTTCCAACCATCATTAAAGAACTTGCAACTGCTAATGATAATGAAATAGAAAAAATAACTTTTCTTTTTAACATTTTATTTCCCCCAGTTTAAAAATTATTAATATTTAGATTTAAAAAATTACTTTGCTTATTGTTATTTTACATTAATATTTCAAACTGTAGAATAGTTTATCGTTAAATGCAATTATTTTGTCATAATTTTCAGTATTTTTTATCAAATACTAACATATCCTTGGCAATTGCTCTCCTGATGGCATATCTACGATTCTTTTTCCTCCTATTATAGTTCTTAAATATACATTTTTATTTTCTGATTTTACTACTCTCCCTATAATAGAAGCCTTCTTTCCTAATGGATGTTTCTTCATTTCTGTTAATACTTTATCACCATACTCCTCTGGGACAAATGCACATAACTTTCCTTCATTTGCTATATATAATGGATCCAATCCTAATAACTCACAAGCACCTTTAACTTCTTCACTTAATGGAATTTTGTCTTCATCTAATTCAATACTAACCTCACTCATATCTGCAATTTCATTTAAAACTGCAGCCACTCCCCCTCTAGTAGCATCTCTGAATACATGCACTTTTGGACAAACTTTTAATATACAATCTACTAAAGAATTTAATGGTGCACAATCACTTTTTAAATCTCCAGTTATATTTATTCCACTTCTTTCACACATAATAGTCATTCCATGGTCTCCTAATGTACCATTAACAATTACTAAATCTCCTGGTTTTGCATTATTTGCCTTACAATTTACATTTTCATATATTGTGCCTATCCCTGAAGTATTTATAAACACACCATCTACTCCACCTTTTTCTACTACCTTTGTATCACCAGCTATAATTGAAACACCAGCTTCCTTTGCTGCAATAGACATAGATCTCACAATCTTTTCAAGGCTTTCTAATGTGAATCCCTCTTCTATAATAAATGCACTAGTTAAATAAAGTGGCTTTGCTCCACTCATAGCTAAATCATTTACTGTACCACAGACTGCTAATTTCCCTATATCTCCTCCACTAAATATTATAGGATTAACAACAAAAGAATCTGTTGTAAAAGCTATTTTTGTACTATTTAAATTTAACTGTGCAGAATCATTAAGTTCATTAATAATTTCATTATCAAAATACTTTAAAAAAAGATTGTTAATTAGATTGTTTGTTTGCTTTCCTCCACTACCATGGCTTAATAGTACCTTTTCTTCCATAAAACATGTCCTCCTAACCTTAATATTAACTGTTGTATCTATAGTAAGCTGCACAAGTTCCTTCTGAAGATACCATACAAGATCCAATAGGATTTTCTGGCGTACATATCTTTTTAAACAAAGGACATTCAAAAGGGGTTATTTTACCTTTCAGAATGTCACCACATCTACATCCTGAAACTTCATCATAATCTTTATATTCTATATTAAAATGCTTCATAGCATCAAACTCTTTATACTCTTTTCTAAATCTATATCCACTATTTGAAACTAGTCCAATCCCTCTCCATGTACTATCTGTTAGCTCAAAAACTTTATTTAAGTATTCCATGGCATGAATATTTCCATCTTCTCTTACAATTCTTTTATATTCATTTACTATTTTGTAATCTTTGAGAGTTATCATATGAATTAATTTATCTATGCCTTTTAATATATCTAAAGGCTCAAAACCTGTTACAACTCCAGGGATATTATAATCTTTTGCTAAAAATTTATATGGCTTTTCTCCAATAATAGCACTTACATGCCCAGGAAGTAAAAAACCATCAATTTGAACCTCTCCATCTTCTACAAGGGATTTCATAACTGGTGGCACAATTTTATGAGCTGTTAAGAACAATAAATTCTTTATATTAAGTTTTTTAGCCTCAATTGCTGTTATAGCAGTCATAGGAGCTGTTGTCTCAAATCCTACAGAGAGAAATACTACTTTTTTGTCTGGATTCTCCTTTGCTATTATCAATGTATCCATTGGAGAATATACAATTCTAATATCTGCTCCTTCAGCTCTTCTTTTCATCAAAGAACTTTTTCTCCCCGGAACCCTTATCATATCTCCAAAAGTTGCAATTATAACATCATTATTTAGTGTTAACTCTAAAGCAGTATCTATGTAATTTTGAGGCGTAACACATACAGGACATCCTGGCCCTGATATTAATTTTATATTTTCTGGAAGTATGTCTCGAACACCATATCTAAATATTGACATAGTATGAGTACCACATACCTCCATAATATTTATTTTTTTATTAGTAACATTTTGTATAGATTTAACTAAACTTTTTGCATATTCTCCATTTCTAAATTCATCAACAAATTTCATTTTCTGATAGCTCCTTTAGTATTTCCAAGGTTTTTAAAGCTTCTTCCTCATCAATAGTCTCTATTGCACATCCTGCATGAACCAATACATATTCTCCAACCTTTGCATCTGGGATGAGCTGCATGAAAACATCTCTTTTCATATTTCCAATCTCAATTACCCCTCTAAAATTATCTATAGATAAAATCTTCCCTGGTACTGCTAAGCACATACTGATTCTCCTTTCCTAGTCTAATTCTTATTTCTTTTTTTCTCCATAAATTTGACTATCCATATGCCAATTTCATACAGAATTATTATAGGTAAAGCTAAAAGCAACCATGGAATAATTCCTGCACTTGAAATAAAAAGCCCTTCTAAGGTTAAAGTAAATATTATTACATACTTTCTAAACTTTTTAAGTCTTTTAGCTGTTAATAATGATAACTTTCCTAATAAAACAATCACATATGGAATTAAAAACACTAGTCCTATAAAAAAACAAAATAAACCTACAAAATTGAAATATGTAATTCCTGAAAGTAATGGATTCATATATTCCTCTCCATATAATATTAAAAATTTTAAAACATATGGTATTAACAATATATATCCAAAAGCCATTCCTAATATTAATAAAATAGATATAAAAAATAAGTTTCTATACAAAAATCTTTTCTCTTTTTTTGTTAATCCCGGATTTATAAACTTTGCTATTTGATATAATATCACAGGAATCACAATTATAGTTCCTGTTACTAAAGATAATTCCATCCTTGCAATGAATCCATCAGTTAAAGAAAAGTAAACTAATTCTAAATTAAATTTATTTATAGGAATCATAAAAAAATCTATTAAATAATGAACTTTGCTATATATGATTATAGATACTACAGCTATAAAAAAAATTATTATCATTATTCTCTTCCTTAGTTCTCTGAGGTGATCTACCACAGACATTTCTTCTACAATATCCTTATCCATCTCATCACCTCAAACACTAAATTTCTCTTATATTTTCTTTTCGTTTATCATTCTTTTCTAATAAAAAAATGCACCAAATGCTAATTTCATATAAAATTATTATAGGTAATGTTACTAAAATAAAAGTCATAGCATCTAATGATGGTGCTATACAGGCAACAATTATAAGTGAACTCATTATTGCAAACTTTCTTTTACCTTTTAACATTTTTGAAGTAATAATTTTTATTCTTGATAAGCCTATTAGTATTAATGGTAATTCAAAAAGAAACCCTACTAACAGGATCAATGTTTCTATAAAAGACATATAATTACTTCCTGATATAGTTGCTTTCATAAAGTCATTACCACATTCTAATAGAAATTTAATAGTAGATGGAACTAGTAACTTATATCCAAATATAATACCTCCAGCAAACAAAACCATTGAAAAAGGAATTAAAACCAACCCTACTATTATTATATTTTTTTTACTTATCTTTGAAATTACTATTAACAAAATCAAATAAGCTATTATTGGAAAAGTTATTATTATCCCACTTAAAAATGCAACTTTCATTTTAGTGATAAATCCTTCTGTTGGAGTCAAAAAATATAGTTGAGTACTTCCTAGTGGCTCTACTAAAAATTTTATAATTATATCAACTTGAGAATACATAATTAGTGTTGAAATTATAACAATAAAGAATATTGCTATTATTGCCTTTCTAAATTTCTCTAACCAATTTACAAATTGAACAATTTGCTCACTTTTCATTATGTAATTACCTCATTTATTATTTTTCTTCTTTAATCTCTTCCTTATTTGGCTCTTTTGTAATTTCATTTGATGCTTTCTTGAATTCATTAATAGCTTCTCCTATAGATTTACCCACTGATGGAAGCTTTCCTGGCCCAAAAATCACCAATGCAATAACCAATATAACTATTAACTCTGGAAATCCTATTCTTGGCATATTATTGTCCCCCTTTATAAACCTTTCTTTTCATTAATCTTATTTTTTAACCAAATATAAATTTCATCTATACCTTCATCCTTAACACAGCTTGTCTCAAATATAATAGCATTTGCATTTATTGATTTAATATCTTCATAAAATTCTTCTTTGTTAAAATTTGTATATGGAATCAGGTCTGTTTTATTCAAAATAACTGCACTACTTTTTTCAAACATCAATGGATATTTAAGTGGTTTATCATTTCCTTCAGGAGTGCTAAGAACACATATTTTTATATCTTCACCTATTTCAAATTCAGCTGGACATACTAGGTTTCCTACATTTTCAATTACAAGCACATCAATATTATCTAGGGTCAAAGAATTAATTGAATTTCTTATCATTTCTCCATCTAAATGACATGCTCCCCCTGTATTGATTTGTACTACCGGTACCCCTTGCGCTTTAATTCTCTCTGCATCTTTTGTTGTATAAATATCGCCCTCAATTACAGCTATTTTTATCTCTTTCCCTAATTTAGAAATAAGTTTTTCCAAAATAGATGTCTTCCCTGAACCTGGAGAACTCATTAAGTTAACTACATATATTCCTTTTTCATCTAACTTTTTTCTGTTTTGTGCTGTTATTTCATCATTTGTTTGCAAAATATTTTTTACTAACTTTATCTCATTCATTTTCTAATCTCCTTCAATAGTATTTACATAAAGCTCATATCCACTTATAATATGTGAACTAAATTTCTTGCAATTTGGACACAACTTATTAAAATGATCTATCTTAAACTCTATGTTGCACTCATCGCAAATAGCTATAGCTTCTACTTTTTCAATAATAAATTCTGCTCCTTCTGTTATTGTATCTTTTGATAAACAACTAAAGGCAAAATTCAATGCATCTGACATTACTCCTGATAATTCTCCTATTTTAAGTGTAACTTTAGATACTTTCTTTATGTTGTTTTCTTCTGCGTTTTCTAAAACAATCTTTATAACACTTTCCATAATGGAAACTTCATGCATTTTATCACCTAACTTAAAACAAATTCTTTTCTATTTCATATTTAATATGTTTTATAATCTCATGAACCTTATTTTTAATTGTTTCTGTTAATTCTGTATTTAGACTTATTTCTTCAGGTTCAATTCCTATAATGGTGACCTTAGGAAATTTACCTATCATATTTGCCATTTTTATAACATCTAAAATTTGAACATCATGTAAAGATAAGTTTTCACTTTTGTAATTAATTATCTCATCAGGATTAATCTTATATATAGTGCCTGGCTCATATCCAGCCCTTAAACAGTCAATTACAATTACTCTACTATAATCTAAAAAATAACTTAATATATTTAATGTAGAAGTTCCTCCATCTACCAATTCAATAGTAGATGATATATTTTCATTTCTTAAGTAATTTATTGTATGAACCCCTACACCATCATCCCTCAAAAGTATATTTCCAATTCCAATGATGACAGTATGTTTCATATTTACACCCCTATAGGTTGTACTATAAACTTAGACATTTCAACACCTTCTGGAGATAGCACATGAACCGAACACCCAGTACATGGATCAAATGAATGGACAATTCTTAGAAGTTCAATAGGTTTATCCACATCAGTTACAAATGTTCCAATTAGGGCTTTTTCTATTGGTCCATAATTTTCATTATCATCCTTAGGTGAAGCATTCCAACAAGTTGGTGTAACAATTTGATATTTTGATATAGTAGAGTTATCAACTGATATCCAATGTCCTAGTGCTCCTCTTGGTGCTTCTGTTAAGCCTACTCCACTACCCACAGTTGGTGTTCCTATATTTGTATACCCTGTTTGTCCAATTACTAGTTGATCCAGCCATATAAGCATATTTTTTGCTACTTTTAATGTTTCAATTTGCTTTGCCATATGTCTATCCATTACTGAAACTCCTTCTCTATAATCACCACTAACCCAAGTTCTAGCTATAGAACCTGCTTCAAAAGGTTGTCCGTTATATCTTGGTGCCTTAAGCCATGTATAGGCATCTGCCTTACCATAGCTTGGCGTTGTTGTTTCATTTGCTGGATTTTCTCTAGATGCTGATGAATACCATGAATATTTAACATGTTCTTCAATATTTTTTTGATTTATTCCAGATATATCACCATTTGAAACTATTCCACCTGGGAATAACAATCCTCCTGATGTATCTGTATCAAATACTCCATAAGTTATTAAGTTTCCATAACCTTTACCTATATCATAATAGTCTTTATACATTTCAGTTAATTTATTAACATCACTTTGATATGTACTTTCAATAAATGAAATAATATTATTTAAATGTTCCCTAAACTTGCTTATATCATCAGCTGTTGGTATAGCTGTTACTCCCCCTGGAACAATACTAGCAGCATGTGGCAACTTTCCAGCAAATATAGCCCCCATTTCATGAGCTTGTCTTCTTGCTGAAAGCGCACTGATATAATGATTCATTAATGATTCATTATCTGCTACACTAAATCTATAATCAATTTCATAAGCCGGAACCCAAGGACTTATTTGTGAACCCTTTACATAGTCCATTAAAGATAAATGATAGAAATGAAGAATATTATCTGATATATAATTTGCTCCTTCAATTAGATTTCTTAAAAACACCCCTTGCAATGTTGGTGTAAAATTACTTACTTGTTCTATCGCCTTTGCAGATGCTATGGCATGTGATATAGGACATAATCCACATATTCTTTGTGTTAAAAAAGCTGCATCTTTTGGAACTCTATTTAAAAGCATATTTTCAAAATCTCTATATAAGCCTCCTACTACTTGTACTGAAGTTACAGTATTGTAGTCTAATGTTACATTAATTTTTAAGTGACCTTCTAACCTAGTAATTGGATCTAATACTATTTTCCCCATAATTATTCCCCCTATATTTCTCTAAACTGTTGTTAATGGATTGGATGGGAATGTTGGTGCTGCACAACCTATACATGGATAGTTTGATAATACGCAAAAGCTTGTCCCATTATTCCATTTAGTAGATGGACATACATTATTACATCTTGGTCCCTTACATCCTGATGCACCACCATAACATCCAGCTATTCCTGGTTGTACTTTAGTTTGTCCTCTTCTTGGGCAAGCTGCATGAACTGTTTTTCCATAGAAATTAGTCGGTCTATTGTTGGTATCTAATGTTGGCATTCCAATTAAAATTAAATCTAGTAATGTTTGAACTAACACAGTTGGATTTACAGGACATCCTGGAAGATTTATCACAGGATTAACAGTTTGTCCTCCTGTAAGTGATTGAACTGATTTACATGAAGTACTTGTTGCTGCCCCTGAAACGCCACCAAATGAAGCACAAGTTCCAACAGAAACTACATAGTTAGCCATAGAAGCATATTTTAATACAGCTTGTTCCATTGTTAAAGGTACTCCATTTTGCTCTCCAATTATACAATAAGCACCACCTTCTGCTGTAGGCACTGCTCCTTCTATGACAAGAATGAAGTTACTTTTATACTTATCAGCTACTTCTTCTAAAGTTTTCATAGCATTTTCTCCTGAAGCAGTCATAAGTGTAGTACTAAATTTTAGGCTTATCTTATTAGTAAGTACATTATCAATAGTTGTTGGTTCTGTAACATTTAATGTTGATATTGTACATCCTGAACATCCTGCCCCATTTAGCCAAATTACAGGTGGATCTGTTTCTGCTGCTAGCACTGTATTCACTTTGTCCATATCTAAATCTAGATTTAGCGCAACTGCAGCTGCTAGTGACCATTTTAGAAATTCCCTTCTACTTATTTTCATAAAAACCCTCCCTCTCACCACTCTTATTGTGATACAAAAATAGTAAAATTTTATTATTTAAAAATTATGTCAATTCTAGTTATGCTTCTTTGTTAATAGATTTCTGTAAAAAGAATAATGTCATCAATATAAATACCAAAATATTATTAATACTGATAAATAATTGTTTTTTTTATATTTTTTTCACTCTTTGATAATGTATTTATAAATATATTATATCTTACTGTTAATTTTTTCAATACCATTTTTGTTAATTTTTATATAATATTGTCAATCAAAACAATATATTCTTCATTCAACACTCATAGATATTCTATATAATATTTGTATCTTATCTATTTTTAGTATCATTCAGAATTTCATTTGCTATTATAATTTGTCCTAAAGCTATTCCCCCATCATTTGAAGGAATTAACTTATTTGTATATACAATAAATTGGCTGCTTTTTAATTCTTCTATTAACCCGTTAAGTAGATATTTATTTTGAAAAACTCCTCCACTTAATGCTACTTCATTAATTCCTCTATCCTTCCTAATTAAATTACATATCTCCTTTGCAAATTTTATTATTGTATTATGAAATTTTGTAGCAATAACTCCATCTGAAATATTTCGAACTTTATCCTTCATTATTCCAAGTATAATTTCATAAGGCTCTACCACATATCCTTTATCAATATTTATATTATAATTATAACTTTTTTTATAGCCTTCATTTTTTATCAGAGATTCTAGTTCGATAGCTGCCTGTCCTTCATATGTAATAACATGATTTAATCCTATTATGCTAGATACTCCATCAAAAAGCCTCCCCATGCTTGAAGTTTCTGGGCAATTAATTTGTGCATCTATGATAGGTAATAGATTTATAGATTGTTTGCCATATATGTTGACTAAAACCTTTTGTAACTGTTCTAAATTGTTGCATGAATTCCATTTTCCAGATTTGAACGTTTCATAAATATAAGAAACTCCCATTCTCCAAGGTTCTTTAATAGCCTTTTCTCCTCCAGGCATTTTTATGTATTCCAAATGACCCAACCTCTCAAATTCCTTATTATCACATAGTAAAAATTCTCCTCCCCACAGCTTACCATCAGTTCCATAACCAGTTCCATCAAAAGCAATCCCAATTACTTTTCTATTTACACCACTTTCTGCTAAAGAGCTTACAATATGTGCATGATGATGTTGTACTTCTATTACAGGAAGATTATATTTTTGTGCAAATTTATTTGAAGTATAGTTTGGATGCATATCAATAGCTATATAATCTGGCTTAAAGGAAAATATATTTTTAAAGTGTTCAATATTATTTTCATAATGCTCAATAGTTTCTACATTTTCTAAATCACCATTATGTTGACTTAAGAATAAAAAATTTTCCTTTGAAATGCAAAAAGTATTTTTCATATTAGATCCACAAGCAAAAATACTCTTCATATTCTCTATCAATATTGGTTCTGGAACATATCCTCGTGCTCTTCTTATCATATAAATATCATCATTTACTATTTTTACAACAGAATCATCTATTGGAACATATATATCTCTATCATGCTGTAAAAAATAATCTGCAATACTTCCCAAATTCTTTATAGCATCCTTATTTTTATATTCTAATGGCAATCCATAAACATTTGCACTTGTCATAATTAATGCTTCAACATTATCTTCAAATAGTAAGTGATGTAATGGAGTATATGGCAACATAACCCCTAAAGTTTTTTGATGTGGTGCTATTAATTCTGATAAATTATTATTTGCTAATTGTTCTAATATAACAATTGGCCTTTTACTTCCTGTGAGCACCTCTTCTTCTTTAAAACTCACTTTACAATATTTTTTAGTTGCCTCTATGTTTTTCATCATAACAGCAAAAGGTTTATGAGGCCTCTTTTTTCTATCTCTTAATATTCGAATTGCATTTTCATCTGCTGCATCACAAACCAAATGAAACCCACCTAACCCTTTTATAGCAAAAATTTTTCCTTCCTTTAATTTTTTTCTAGTCCACTCTATTTCATCATAAACACTTACTTTTACTCCATTAGTATCTTCTATCCAAAGTTTAGGTCCACACTCTTTACAAGCATTTGGTTGTGCATGAAACCTTCTATTCAAAGGATTTTTATATTCTTCTTCACATTCCATACACATTTTAAATTCTTCCATGGTGGTTTTATCTCTATCATATGGAATATCCTTTATTATTGAAAACCTTGGACCACAGTTTGTACAGTTTGTAAATGGATATTTATATCTCTTATTTGTTGGATTTTTTATTTCTTGAATACATTCTTCACAAGTTGCTATATCTGGAGAAACTAATGTGATTTTTCCTTTATAAATTTGGCTTTTTTTTATTTCAAACCTAGTATAATATTTTAATTTTTCTTCCTTAATAATCAATTTTTCTATTTTGGCTAGAGAAGGTGCTTCATTTTTTAGTTCTTGTAAAAAAATATGCACCTTTTCATCTTCTCCCTCTATGTCTATAAAAACTCCTTCTGAATTATTATTAATCCATCCTTTTATATCATTGTGAATGGCTATATTATAAACAAAAGGTCGAAATCCTATACCTTGTACAATACCTTCTACTCTTAAAATAAATCTTTTCAAATCCCTGCCTCCAAAAGTATAACTTCATAATGTATACATTAAATATACATTTTAACAATATTATACCATTTAAGTGCTGATTATATTTATTTTTCTTTATTTGTAAAAATTATTATTACATTTATACAAAATACTGTAACAATCTAAAATAAACTATAATAGTGCAAAAATGCTTGAATAATTTTACAACTGAATAAAATAAAAAACATTTATGATAAATCCTTGTTA
>NZ_JANDMF010000043.1:0-47664 GCF_031626875.1 Clostridium sp. SHJSY1 | reverse complement strand
TTTAGTATTCCATGCTTTTAAATTTAGCTTGCAAAATAATTTTCCCGAAGGGAGCGTGGCATAGCCACTTTTTTTATGGTAATTGAGGAATATTAACCAATAATATCTAGTTTATGTTGAATATTTATTATATAATTAACAATGACAAATGCGAAATGGGGGGGAGAAATTTTGTTAGAAGTAAAAGAGCTTACTAAAAAGTTTAAAGAAGTAACAGTTGTTGATAATTTATCTTTTCAAGTAGAAGAAGGTGAAGTTGTAGGACTACTTGGAGAAAATGGTGCAGGAAAAACTACTACACTTAGAATGATTTCAACAATGCTGAAGATAACTTCAGGAAAAGTTGTTGTAAATAACTTGAATGCAAGTAAAGAACCTAATAAAGTCAGAGGAGAAATAGGAATACTATTTGGTGGAGATGTTGGTCTTTATGATAGACTAAGTGGACGAGAAAACATTAAGTATTTTGCTAATCTATTTGGAATGAATGATGAAGAGGCAAATAAGAGAGTTGATGATTTAACTAGTGAATTTGGTATGATAGAGTATATTGACAAGAAAGTGGGGAAATTTTCAAGAGGAATGAAACAGAAGGTTTCTATTGCTCGTTCTATTGTTCATAATCCATCAGTAATGCTTTTTGATGAGCCTTGTACAGGTCTTGATGTAAGAGCAACAAGAATAGTTCATGATTTTATAAAGAAATGCCAAAAAGAAAATAAAGTTATATTATTCTCAAGTCATTCAATGGGTGAAGTTGAAAAACTTTGTGATAGAGTGATTATAATTCATAAAGGAAAATTATTGGAAAATGCAACAATAAAGGAACTTAAAGAAAAATATAATAATGAAGATTTAGAAGAAGTATTCTTTAATTTAATTGGAGGTGAATCCAATGAATAATTTTATTACTGTTTTGAAAAAAGAATTGACTGATATCTTAAGAGATAGAAAAACTATTGCCTTTACTATATTATTGCCTATATTAATTTATCCAGTAATGTTCAAAGTTATGGGCACAACAATAAAAAGTGGGGAAAAGGATGCAGAGAAGGAAATAAGACTTGTTATTGAAGGAGATACAGATTCAAGTTTAGTTCAGATTTTAAAATCTCAGAATAATATAACAATAAAAAATATAGAAGATCCTTCAAAAGCATTAAAGGATGGTGAAATAGAGCTAATAGTTAATTTGCCTAAGAATATTGATAAAAATATAGCTGAAAATAAGGAAACTAAAATAGAATTGCTAGTAGATGATCAATCAGATAAATCTACAATTGCGGCTGGAATGGTAAATACACTTTTTGATAATTATAGTAAACAAGTAGTTCAACAAAGATTAAATGGATTGGGTGTGGAATCAACTATACTTACACCATTTAGTATAGAACAAAAATCTGGAATAAGTGAAGACGGAAAGATGAATTCAGCAGCTAATATGCTTATGGGAATGCTTCCAGGTATGATTGTGTTATTCCTTCTTACACCAACTGTAGGATTAGCAGCTGATATGGGTGCTGGAGAGAAAGAAAGAGGAACGTTTGAACCTTTGTTATCAACATCTGGAAATAGAAACTCTCTTTTATGGGGAAAGATAGCAAGCATGGCTATAATTGCTGTCGTAGCTTTAATTGCTAGTATGATATCTTTATCTGTTTCTTTTAAGGGATATATAGCATCGGTAGCAGGAACGGAAATATCATTGGATATTAATTCAAAAGCAATAGCAGTAGTAATATTGTTTGCAATATTTATAATAGTTGCAATTTGTACTCTTCAAATAGGGATAAGTATTTATGCAAGATCTACAAAGGAAGCTAACACATATCTTTCAGGATTATTAATTCCCATGATGTTATTAGTATTTGTTCCAATGTATATGAATGTTAAAAGTATAAAGGAAATATTCTTTCATATACCATTAATAAATGCAGTTTGCGTTATGAAAGAATCTCTATTTGGAATATATAATCTTCAACATATATTAATGGTGTTAGGATGGCATATATTATATATAATTGTAATAGTGACTATAACAAAATATATGTTTTCAAGAGAAGAAGTTGTCTTTAGAAGTTAATTTAATAATATTAAAAATAGAATTCCAACTTATATAAAAATAGGTTGGGGTTTTATTTTTTATTTCGGTTTTTTTATCGATAGTTGTAATTAAAAAGGGCAGATGGTAATATATTAAAGAATGGAGGGGTAAAAGATATGGATTTTACAAAAGAAATAAGTTTTGAAACAAAAATAAGTAATGATAAAACTTATTTAATAGGAAATTTTAAGAATTTGGAATTGATTGATTTTCAAATTGAAATGATTAATGGGTATTTTTGTAGTAAATATTTGAGTATTGGAAAAAGACAGGTTAACTTAGAATATCAATTATATTATGAAATAACATCATTAATTTCTATAGATGTATATTTAAAAACAAATAGAATATCAAAAAAGGATTTTTTAGATCTTATAAAAAATCTATGCATTGGAATTGTTAAAGCTGAAGAACGATATTTGTCAAGTAATAACTGTGTATTAGATGAGAAGAAGATATTTATTGATAAAGAAAGTTTACAAGTAAAATATATTTACATTCCAATAGAAGAAAAATATAATTCAAACACAGACGAAAAATTCAAGAACATTATCAAAACTATAATTTTAGAGTATGCAAATGTTGAAAAATCTTATTCACATGAATATATACAAAAAATGTTGAATTTCATAAATGAAGGAGAATTTTCAATTAAGGAATTCTATAATTTCTTTCTAAGTGACATATATATTGAAGTAGATGATTTTAGACTAAACAATATAGAAAAAAATGATGATTTAATACAAATAAGTAATGAACAATTTAAAGAAACTAATGGCTGTGATAATGGAAAATCTCAAGATAATGAAGTGTCAGTAAAAGATTGGTATAGAAGAATGTATATTATAATGGGTGTTGCTGGAGCTGTTACATTTATCTTATCTATTTTAGCATTTATTTTCTTAAATGATTTTCATATAAGTATGAAAATAGGTTTTGTTTTCTTACTTATAATGATAGATTGTGTTATATTTGGAGTTTTATTAAACAAGAAAAAGAGAATTAAATTAGATGATGAGGAAAAGATAGAGGAGATTCAAGGGATAGATAAGTCTATCATGATCCAAAATAAGAAAATAAATAAAGATAATGAAATAGACAATAATAGGGTTAATGATTTTAATAACTATAACAACTGTGAAAAAAATATTCAAAATTATGAAAAAAATAATAGTATTTCTAATAAAAATGATATACCAACCCATAATTATGATAATTTTAAAAGTATAAAAAATGATGTACAGAGTGATAATTTTAAAACTAACAATAATATAAACTTTGAAGAAGTTAATGAATCTAAAGAGTTAGAAGAAAGTATGGAGTTAATAGTAAGTTCGGAAGAGGAAACTATGTTACTTTTAACAAATGAAGCTTATTTATTATCAAGTGATTCAGGAGAAGTTGTAAAAATTCATATAAATAAGGAGAGATTCAAGCTTGGAAGATTATCAACAAAAGTAGACTATACAATAGCAAGTAATGTTGTAGGAAAAATTCATGCAGAAATTATTATGGAAGAAGGAAGTTATTATATTGTTGACTTAAGTTCTAAAAATGGAACTTTTATTAATAGAAGAAGATTAGAAAATAATGTACCATATCAATTAAATAATGATGATGAAATTATGATAGCAAATGTAAAATACATATTTAAGTTATATTGATAAGTATATTATTATACTCAAATTACATATTTAATTTGAACAGTTAAAGATAAATAACTAAAAAGCATATGAATTGTGTTCAGTTTTTGTCAAAAAATAAAATAAAAAGTGACTAAAGTCCTAAAAAAATACTACATGTAGTCCTATTTACAAAGGTTATGCAAGTACGTATTATTTATAAAAGGGGACGTTTTGTATTTAAAATTGTTCTGGAAAAATGAAAATAAGTATTGTATTTCGACATACTGAACGAAGGATAAATGAAGGGAAGGCATGGTTGAAATAGGGTATAGGTGATGTATTGAAATGTTTTAACAACTTTACATAAAAGATTAAACCTTTAGGGGGAAGATATGAATAAAAAGAAGATTATAGCTTTAATAATGTCTATAACACTAGCATTTAGTATAGTTGGATGTGGAGAAAATGATGATGGAGAATCAACTTTAACAGAAAACACAACTAAAGAAGGAACTTTTTCAAATTCAAAAGATGAATTAAATAAGATTGAAATAACACAAGAAAATGTTTTTAAATTAGGTGACAAACAAACAAAAGAGATTAAGACAATCATTGAAAAATATGGAGTAAAAACAACAGAGTTATACAGTGAAGACAAAAATTCAGCAGTTATTTTTTCTGAGGATATAAA
The DNA here is from genome assembly GCF_031626875.1 of Clostridium sp. SHJSY1. Lineage (NCBI taxonomy): Bacteria > Bacillati > Bacillota > Clostridia > Eubacteriales > Clostridiaceae > Clostridium > Clostridium sp. SHJSY1. The sequence goes on along the minus strand of NZ_JANDMF010000043.1, from coordinate 43,244 downwards.
TGAAACAGGATTTGATGATACAAAAGGCTATTCTATACAATCAAATGGAAATATAACAGTTAATGATGGTGGAAATCATAATTATGGAATGGTTTATGGAGCATGTATAAAGACAGATGAGCATGATAGTCCATTTTATAGTTATGATATAACAATAAATTATCCAGAAGAAGAATTTAAATTAAATAATTTTAAATTGTTTAAGGAGTTAGTAAAAGAAGTTGAAGGTAATTATTATAATGAGGATTCATTAGATACATTTATCAAAGAACACTTTAAGAAAATACAAGATGGTAAAATTGCTAGTAAATCGGCAAGAGAAATAGGACCTTTTCGAGAACAAATTGATGGTGGAGATAGAAGAGTAGGTAATAATACTATGGTAACTTTCAGTTTCTCATTAAGAGATTAATATGTAATTTTTAAAGTATTAGGTGAATTAATATTATTTCAGCTATATTTATATCATTAGTAATTATTATGTTAAAAAAAATCTGCATAGTATTAATAATTTATTGTAAGTCAAACGTAATTATATACGGTTGGCTTATATTTTTAATATAATTTGAATATTGCGACAAAAATATTTGGTTTTTATGAAAAAAATGGAGAAAAGGGACCATGGTCCTAAAAAAATACTATATAAAGTCCTATTTACAAATATTATGTAAGTACGTAAAATTTATAGAAGAGATACAATGTGTTGTAAAGCAAAAATTATTAGAAAAGATAGTAATATTTATTTACTTTGCAAAAAAGATAAAAAATAAGGGGTTAGAGATGGGGAAAAAAAGAATCTTTGGAGTAATCATATTATTAACATTAGCCTTTAATATAGAAGGTTGTGAAAATATTAGCATAGGAGGTTCATCTTTAACTGGAATATCAAAAGAGAATGAAAATACTTCTAAAAATAATTTAGAAGGACAAAGACGTGAATTTGCAGATGCAGAAATCATTCAAATAGGATCAGAACAAACTAAGATAATAAAAGAAATTCTTAATAGATATGGGGTGAAAACTTCATACAATGCAGAAAAAAATGCAACTACATATATAGCTATATCTAAAGATGAAAATGATTGTGGGTATGCTGGGGCAAAAGGATATACCATAGCAACAAATAAAGGGGTAAAGATTAATGATGGTGGAGATCATCAATATGGAATAATTTACAATGCATATAAAGCTCAAAGGAATAATGAACCTACTTATGTATATCAAATTACAATGGAATTTTCAGCAAAAGAAGAATTTAAAATAGACAATTTTAAATTGTTTAAAGAATTGGTTAAAGGCATACATGGTAATAAGTATGACCTTGTTTCATTAGAAAACTTTATGAAAGAACAATTAAAAGATGTACAATCTGGAGGCGTAGTTGGGGGAAAAACTAGAGATGTAGGGAGTTATAGAGAATGTATTGAAGATGGAGGAAAAGATTTAACTAAAAATACATGTACTATAACTTATTCAGTAACACTTAAGGATTAATGTATCTAAATTATATAAGTTTTTGTGAAAAACATACTATTTTGGATAGAATAGAGCAAACGAGGAGTAAACGATGAATAGAAAGAGAATTTTTACATTATTAATTTCATTAACATTAGCTTTAAATATAGCAGGTTGTGGGAAAAGTGAGACTGAAAGTACGTCTTCGTCAGAAACTACAACTGAAGAAGGAAGTTCTGCTAGTGCAGAAGAGAATTTCACAAAGATAGAAAATACAGAAAATACTATTTTTGAATTAGGTTCAAAGCAAACAAAAGAAATTAAAGAAATTTTAGAAAAATATAGTGTTAAGACAGCCTATAATGCTGATAAAAATATGAAAGCTCAGGTTCGTATAGCTAAAGATGAAAATGATTGTTCAATTAAAGGAGCAAAAGGATACAATATATCAACAACTGGAACTTTAAAAGTAAATGATGGTGGGGACCATGGTTATGAAGTGATTTATAATGCATATCAAACAGAAAATTCCACCGAACCACGTTATTTATATAGAATTACAATAGAATATCCAGCAGCAGAAGAATTTAAATTGGATAATTTTAATATGTTTAAGGAATTAGTTCAAGAAGTACATGGTGATAGTTATGATTTTGCCTCTTTAGAAAGTTGGATTAAAGAACAATTGACTAAAAAGCAAGCTGGAGAAAAGCTTGGAGGGACAACAAGAGATATGGGATCTTATAGTGAGGCATTAGAAGGTGGAGATAAAAAGGCAGGTACAGAAGTGTATAGTTTAACATATGCAGTATCTCTTAGAAAATAATTTATAATAAATAATACTATATGAGAGGTGTTTATGTTAAACGCCTTGATTATTTTAAGACGATATATGAATGGGAATAGGGTGTAATGGTGAATAGACGAAGAATTATAACAGTAATGATGTCGTTAGTATTAGCATTTGGCATGGTAGGATGTAATGATAGTGATTCCTTATCGGCAAAAGCTACTGCAGAGACAAAGGATGGTTTTAAGAAGATTGAAAACACAGAAAAAAGTGTATTTGAATTAGGAGAAAAGCAAACTAAAGAGATTAAAGAAATCCTTGATAAGTATCAAGTAAAAAATACATATAATAGAGATAAAGTTGATGCTCCAGTAATTATAGCAAAGGACAAAGATGATTGTTCATTTGAAGGGGCAAGAGGTTATAATATAGCAACAGCAAAGTATATTTCAGTAAATGATGGTGGAGAGCATGAGTATCAGATACGATACAATGCATTAATTGATATAGCAAACAATAGTACTCCACGTTATTCATATCAAATTATAGTTGGATATTCTGAAAAAGAAAAATTTGAATTAGAAAACTTTAAGATGTTTAAAGATTTAGTACAAGAAGTTCAAGGGAATGAGTATGATTTTGCTACATTAGAGAGTTCTATAAAAAAACTTGAAAAAAAGAAAAAGAGTGAAGTAGCCAATGATGCAGGATCGTTCCATGAAGTTATTGAAAGTGATGAAAACATATTTGGTGATAAGTCACAAAATATAGTGCTTACTTTTTCTTTAAGAGAGTAATATTGAGATTTTGGCAGAAAGAGGTGATATAGAAGCCAAAAGTTATGGACAACCTTTAAATAGAATCAATACTATTTATAAGTTACAATCTTAGGGATTTTGTTATTATATTATTTTATTAGGTATATTAGTATCTTTTTTATTTTTAGGAATTATTGAATTATTTTATATTTAAAACTTTGAAAAGAGAAATAAATACCTTTTTATCATTTATTTAATAATGTGTATCATGTATACACACTAAATTAGGAGGGAATTATGGAGATTATTTTGAAAGCAATTTTAGCTGCATTTTTAGTAATATGTTTTGTTACAGATCTTAAAAAAGATAAGATATACAATTGGGTAGTGTCAATTTTTATTATAATAGGTATAGCCCTGCATTTTTCACAAGGAAAATTTAGTGGTAATTTAAGTTGTGTAGTAGGAGGATTTGTACCTGTACTATTATTTGCACCATTTTTTATTATGAAAATGATTGATGCAAGAGAAATAAAAGTATTATCAGTAATAGGTTTTTTAATGGGAATACGTTATTCGCTTAACGCTATACTATATTCTATTATTGCATCTATAGTTATATATTTGATAATAGTTGTTATAAAAAAGAAGAAAACAAGTTCTGCTGAATCTTCAAAAAATATTTTACTAAGTAAAAATCTTTTGAATTATATGGGAGGACATGGAAAATTTCCTTTTGTAACAGGAGTGTTTTTGGGAAGTGTTTTACAATTAATTATAAATTACGAATTTATATTTTTTAAATAGTTAATATGAGTTTAAAAGAGGTCAAACGTAAAATATGTACGTTTGACTTATTTTTTTTCTATTTTATAATAATAGAGATATTAATTTAAATAAAGATAGGATGATAATAGATGAATTATAATGAAGCAATGGATTATATACAACGAGTTGGAAATTTTGGTTCAAATTATGGACTTGATAGAACAAATAAATTATTGGAATTACTAGATAGTCCTCAAAAGAAGATAAAGTTTATACATATTGCAGGAACTAATGGAAAAGGGTCTATAACATCTATGGTAACTTCGCTTCTTAGAGGAAAAGGTTATAAGGTTGGTATGTATACATCCCCTTATCTTGAGGAGTTTGAGGAGAGGATACAAATAAATGGAGTGAATATATCAAAAGATATATTAGGAAATCTTATGGACAAAGTTAAATCTGCTGTTGATAAAGTAGTAGAGGATGGATATAGCCATCCAACTGAATTTGAAATAATCACTTGTTTAATGTTTCTATACTTCTATCAAGAAAATGTTGATTATGGAGTTATCGAAGTAGGGCTTGGTGGTAGATTAGATTCTACAAATGTTATTATTCCTATAGTTAGTATTATAGCTTCCATTAGTTTTGATCATACAAATCTTTTAGGTAACACTCTTTATGAAATAGCTTCAGAAAAGGCTGGAATAATAAAAAAGAATGTGCCAGTTGTAGTTTATCCTCAAGAAAAGGAAGCATATAAAGCTATTTGCAATAAAGCAAAAGAAATGGAGTCTGAAATTGTTGATGTGGATTTTAATAATGGAGAATTGTTAGATATATTATATGAAGATAGAATTTATCAATATGTAAAAGTTAATTTTGCAGGTAGAATTGTTAATTTAAAATTGCCTTTGCTTGGAACACATCAAATAAATAATCTTTTAGTTGCACTTAAATCATATGAAATCATTTGTAAAAAAGAAAATCTAGAAATAGTAGAAGATGAAGTGAAATCATCAATAGCCAGTGTGAAATGGATTGGAAGGCTGGAAGTAATGAATAGGAATCCTTTGATAGTAATAGATGGAGCACATAATATTCAAGGAATAAAGGGGCTTGCTGCTAATGTTAGGGAATATTTTAAATATAAAAATATATATTTGCTTTTAGGTATACTAGCAGATAAACAGGTTGAAGATATGGTGAAAGAAATAACTCCTATGGCAAAGAAGGTATATGCACTTACACCGCATAGTGATAGGGCAGAATTAGCTTCAGATCTTAAAAAAGTGATTGATAAGTACAATAATGACTGTATAGCAATAGAAAGCTACAGTGAAGCTTTAGACCTTGCGATAAAGGAAGTAGATAAAGATGATTTAATTCTTATTAGTGGTTCTCTTTATATGATTGGGGATATGAGAAAGATAATAAAAAAGTTATTATGAGAATATATATGGTAATATTCTTCTCCATATATATGGTTTTATGGTAATATTCTGAAGAATATGTTGATGGAATGTAGGCTTAATGAAAAATTGAGAAAGTAGAATGAAGGTTATCCATTCTACTTTCTCAATTTTTAATTATTTTCAATTCTCCACTCTTTTAAAGCTTTTGCCAATTGATCAGGGCAAGAAGTTCCTTTTCCTTTGCAATCAATTCCTTCTAGTTTATCTATAGCATCATCAACATTCATACCTCTAATTAATGCTGATATACCTTGCAAATTACCAGAGCACCCCCTAATGAAGTTTACTTCCTTAATTATATTATCTTCAACTTCAAAGTTAATTTCTGTGGAACATGTCCCTTTTGTCTTATAAGTATACATAATCAGCTCTCCTTTATTTATCTAATAGCAATTATATTATAATCTTATATACAAAATAAATAAAGTAAAATATTTGTTGAAAGTTGTGCCATTAACTATGGTTTCACATATATTATAAGTACAAAAAGGTTTTCCTAAAGGGGGTTAAAAGATGGAGTATATTATAACATGTAATACAGCTGGAGATACATTAAGTAAAATAAGCTTAGATGATTATTCAGTAGAAAATTTACCCTTAGAATTAGGAGAAAAACCTGTTGGGCCTCATGGGGTTGATTATTATAATGGCAATATAATTACTGCTAATAATTACAGTAATAGTATATCTATATTTAGTTTGTTAGAAAATAGAGAATTAAATAATATATACGTTGGTGCTCATCCAAATGATGTTAAAGTGTATAAGGGCAAGGCGTATGTCATTTGTGGTGAGTCTGATTCTTTAGTTATAATAGATTTGAATAAAAGAAGCATGATATTTGAAATATATCTTGGAGCAGGTTCATTTCCACATAATATAGAAATATATCATGAAAAAGCTATTGCATATGTTAGTAATATGGAATCACATTCCGTATCTGTTATAGATTGCTTAAATAATAAAATTATAAAGAATATCAAATCTCCAGAGTATCCAACAAAGATTTTACTATCTAAGGATAAGAAAAAATTGTACCTTTGTGAAAGTTACCAGGGAATGGATATAGATGGATATATATCTGTAATTTCTACAGAAAGTAATGAAGTAATTAAGCGTATAAAAGTTGGAGGAACTCCTGTAGACGTTTTTGAAGAAGATGAGAGGCTTTATATAACAGATTTTGCTGAAGGATATTTAAGTATAATAGATTTAAATAAGGGTAGGGAAGTTAAGAAGATTTTTGTAGGTGGAATGCCTAGAGGGATTATAAAATATAAGGAAGATATTTTTATTGGAAATAATATGACTGGTAAAGTGACAAAACTTAATTTAAAGGAGAGGATAATAAAAAACATAACAGTAGGCAAGGAGCCTAATGCTATGATTCTTGTTGATTATCCTCAGAGAATAATAGATTTATAATCTTATTATATAAATCTGAAGGATTCTCTTGCCATTTTGAGCAAAGGGATACAGCCTGTTTTCTTGTAGGAACTGATAATTTTAATTCCATAAGTGTTAAGTTATCTTCAAGTGCTTTAAGGTCAACTAAAAAAGTATCATTTTTAGCTATAGTATAATCACTTTGAATAGTTAGTTCTTTTTTGATTAAATCAATTTTATCTTTTATATAGTTATTGAGCATAGTTATTTTAGAAGGAGAAATTCTGTCATTAAATAAGGATAGAACATTTTCTCCTTTTTCAGTTAAAGTTAAAAGTTTTTTATCATTTATATTCTCATAAGAGATGAAATTTGATGATTCAAGCTCACTGATATATTGTTGAAGTGTAAAATAATTTATAAAGTTATTTTCAAGAACAATTTCTGTAAGCTGTGTGTTGGATATAGGCGTCTTTAGCTCATTTAATATATATAGTAGTAATAATTTATTTTCAGCTAGTTCTGCTGAGTTTTCAAACATAAAATAACCTCCATTTCCTATGAAAGTATACTAAATTATTATATCATAAAAACAATATAAGTGAATATAAATTTAAATAGAGAAAGACTAGGAGTTTTAAGAGGTGAAATGGCGATGTATTAGAACATGTTTGTCTATACTGCTAATATTTATGTTAATAGGTACATCCTATTTGGCTAAAGGTATAAATATTAAAGTTTTAAATGAAGGATATGAACTTCCTATATTTTCAGTAGAAAAAGAAGAAAAAGTTGTGTCTATAAGCTTTGATGTAAATTGGGCAGAGCAGGATTATCTAAATAGCATATTAGATATTTTAGATAAATATAATGTAAAAGCAACATTTTTCATAATGGGAGGGTGGGCAAATTACAGTGAAGAAAACTTGACAAAACTAAAGTTAATTCATGAAAGAGGTCATGAAATCGGAAATCATAGTTATAAACATCCTATGTTTAGCTGTATTTCAGAATCTAGGATGATAGAAGAACTAAAAAAAACAGATGAAATCATAGAAAATACTATAGGTGAAAAGCCAAAACTTTTTAGATTTCCAAGTGGAGACTACAATAAAAGAGCTTGCAAAGTAGTTAATGATGCAGGATACATACCAATTCAATGGGATGTAGACTCAGTTGATTGGAAAGAGCAAGGGGCTGAAGTGGAATATAATAGAGTAAAAAATAATATCAAACCAGGATCTATTGTACTTTTTCATAATAATGCTAAATATACTCCAAATAATCTAGATAAAATTCTTCAAGAATTAAGAGCAAATGGGTATAATTTTCAAACTGTAGGTCAATTAATTTGGAAAGAAAATTATTATATAGATGAAAATGGAACACAACATAGAAAATAATTCTAATTTATATTGAAAAGTCATGTTAAAATGTATTATAATGGAAATATGTACTTGTGGGGGTCTTCTTTATTTTGAATTAAGTTATTACTAAGGGAGAGAGGGGTTACAAATGGATAATTTAATGTTAAATAACAAAATATACCTTGAAGGAAAGGTAGCGTCTGAATTAGAATTCAGTCATGAAATGTATGGGGAAGGCTTTTATAGCTTTAATATTGAGGTTATGAGGTTAAGTGATTCTGTAGATTACTTGAATATTACAGTGTCAGAAAGGCTATTAAGCGAGTTAGATTTAACTATTGGAAATGAAATAATTGTGGAAGGACAATTAAGATCATATAATAAGTTTATGGATGGATCTAATAAACTTATATTAACAGTTTTTGCAAGAAACATAGAACCATGCATTGAAAGAAGCAAAAATCCAAATGAAATATATTTAGATGGATTTATATGTAAAGAACCTGTGTACAGGACAACCCCATTTGGAAGGGAAATAGCTGATGTTTTATTAGCAGTTAATAGAGCTTATAATAAATCAGATTATATTCCAACTATTGCTTGGGGAAGAAATTCTAGATTTTGTCAAACTTTAAGTGTTGGAGATAATATAAGGGTTTGGGGAAGATTACAAAGTAGGGAATATCAAAAAAAGGTTTCAGAAACTGAAAGTGTGAAAAAGATTGCATATGAAGTTTCTATCTCTAAAATGGAGAGAGTTTCGAAAGACGAGGCATCATCACAAGATGAAGCTGGTGCAGTATAAAAATGCTATTATAAATTAATTAAACTTAAACTTAAACTAAATAAAATGAAGTATATGAACCACATAAGAATAAATTTTTAAATTTTAAAAGCAGCTATTTATAGCTGCTTTTTATGTATCAATCTCTTAAGTCATTTAGTTGTTCAGTTTTAAATCTAGTTTGTGCATCAACTTTTTTTATTATTTTAGCAGGAACACCTGCAACTAGCATTCCAGGAGGGACATCTTTTGTAACTACAGCACCAGCAGCAACTACAGAATTAGTGCCTATTTTTACGCCTTCTAATATAACAGCATTAGCTCCTATCATAACGTCATCACATATGATGCATGGAGAAAGGCTAGGGGGTTCTAATACTCCAGCTATAACAGCTCCAGCACCAACATGAACTCTGTTACCTATTTTGCCTCTAGCACCAACCACAGCATTCATATCTATCATTGAGTTTTCGCCTATCTCTGCACCAATATTAATAACAGCTCCCATCATAATAACGGCATTACGACCTATCTTTACAAAATTTCTGATAATTGCACCAGGTTCTATTCGAGCCTCTAATTCTAATAAGTCAAGCATTGGAATGGCAGAATTTCTTCTATCATTTTCAATGCGAAAATGTTTGATTAAATGTTTATTATTTAAAATAATATTAGTTATTATATTACATTCGCCTATTAAAATATAAAAATCTTTTGAACCATACCATTCAGTTTGACTTAAATTAGCTTTACTTAAATCACCATTTACATAAACTTTAACTGGGGTAGTTTTTTTTGACTCTTTAATATATTTTGCAAGTTCAAAAGGATCTGATAAATTATGATCCATAATAAGGCCTCCATAATTACTTCTCTATATATAATTATGTTTGTCATCTGAAAATTTGCAAAAAATATGAGAAATAGTTAATTAATTTAATAAAGAGCCACCTAAAGTTGGTAGCTCTTAACTAATTCATATGAATTACTTTTGAATCATTATCTTTTAACTTATATATATAATTTTTAGTTTATTAATTAGTAAGTGAGCTGATTACATTTTTGTATATTATAATCCTATAACATTATTCATGTCATATAGTCCAGGATTTTTAATAGTACTCATATATTCACAAGCTTTAAGAGCTCCTACAGCAAAAACTTCTCTTGATATAGCTTTATGGGTTAATTCAATAACTTCTCCAGTACCAGCGAAAATTACATCATGATCACCAACTATAGACCCACCTCTTACAGCATGGATTCCTATTTCATTTTGTTCTCTTTTTGAATTTCCTTCTCTTCCACAAACATATTTTGTTTCTTCAGATAATGAATTTTTTATTGTATCAGCTAAAAGTATAGCAGTACCACTTGGAGAATCAACTTTTTGGTTATGATGTTTTTCTACTATTTCTATATCATAATTTCCATATAATAATGGAGCTACTTTTTTTAGAAGTGAATTAATTAAATTAATCCCTAATGACATATTAGCAGACCTAAATAAAGGTAAAGATTTACTTTTCTCATAAATTAAATCTAAATCTTCTTTAGAAAATCCTGTTGAGCAGATTACTAATGGCTTTTTGGTTTTTTCTGTTAAAGTTATAATATCAGCTAAGGCATCAGCTCTTGAGAAATCCAAAAGAACGTCATAGTCTATATTAACATCTTTTGTTGTATTAAATATAGGATATCCTAACTCAGCAGGAAATCTATCTATTCCAGCAACAATTTCTAAATTACTGAACTGTTTTGCTGTTTCGCTTATCATTTTACCCATTTTTCCAGAGCAGCCGTTTAAAATTATTTTAATCATATGTCTCTCCTTATATTAACTTGTATTTATTTAAAGTATTTTTCAATTTTTCTTCATTGTTAGTATCCATGTCATATAGTGGAAGTCTAACAGGACCTACTTCTTTTCCCATCATATTAAGTGCTACCTTAACAGGGATTGGACTAGTTTCTATGAATAATGTATTAGCTAAATCAAGATTTTCTAATTGAAGATCTAATGCTTTTTGTATATTTCCATCTAAATATGATCTTGTCATTTCATGAACAGCCTTTGGAATGATATTAGCAAGAACTGAAATTACTCCTTTACCTCCAAGAGACATAATAGGTACTATTTGATCATCGTTTCCAGAATATATATCTATAGAATCTTTGCATAATGCTTTCATTTTAGCTATTTGACTTATATTGCCACTAGCTTCTTTTATTGCAACAATATTAGATAGTTTTGAAATTTCTACTAGATTATTTGGAGTAATATTAATTCCTGTTCTACCAGGTACATTGTAAACTATTATTGGAGTATTGACAGCTTCATTTATAGCTTCAAAATGCTTAAATAATCCTTTTGAATTTGTTTTGTTATAATAAGGAGTAATAACAAGAAGACCATCAACACCAACACTTTCAGCATATTTACTCATTTCTATAGCTGATAATGTATTGTTAGAACCTGTTCCAGCTATCACTGGAATTCTTTTGTTTATAACATCAACGGTAAATTTAATAGTTTCTTTCTTTTCTTCGTCAGTCATAGTAGTTGCTTCTCCAGTTGTTCCACAAATTACTATTGCATCGGTACCTTCTTTAACGTGCCAGTTTAATAATTCTTCTAATTTTTTGTAATTTACTCCCTCTTCAGTGAAAGGGGTGACTATTGCTACACCTGAACCTTCAAATATTGACATTTAAAATCCTCCATTCTATTTACTTTTTATTAAATTCAGCAATTTGAACTCTATTTAATTCCTCAACATTATCATATACAACAAAAGCTTTAGTGATACTTATTAAGTTGAAATATAGGATGTTCAAATTCATTATTGAATTCTAATTTATATATATATTGTAATATGAATTCTGCATTGATTAAAAATTATTCATTGTGAATTCTAAATTACAATATTTATACATAATTAAATATAGAGAAATATAGTTTAAATATCAAGAGATATGAAAAATATTTTAAATTTTGTGTGATTAAATTATAGCATATAATGAAACTTTAATGGTAATAATAGACTTGTAAAGATATAAGGAGGGAGAAAATTGGGAAATACACCATTAAAAAAGATTATTAAGGCAAAAATTAAAGGAAATAAAGAACTGACACAAGAAGAAAAAATTAGAGAAAAGATAAAATATGAAATTGCTGAAGAATTAGGATTAAGAGATAAAGTTGATAGTCTTGGGTGGAGTGGACTTACAGCAGAGGAAACAGGGAGGATAGGGGGAATAATGACTAGAAGGAAAAAAGAACTTCATATTCCAACTAATGATGAAATACTTGGGAGAAAAAAAATTGACTAAAATTAAGATAAGCTTTAATATAGTTTAGAGTAATTAATTAATAACGGGGGAAAAATATGGCATATGGAGAATTTGCAAAGATTTATGATGAGCTAATATATGAAGATATAAATTATGATGATATAGCTAGTAGATTAATAAATCTTATGGAAAAACATAAAGCAAAATATGAAGATTATTTGGATTTAGCTTGTGGTACAGGGAATGTAGTTGTTAAGTTAGCTAAGAAATTTAAAAATACTTATGCTGTAGATTTATCAGAGGACATGTTAAGGGAAACTTATGATAAATTTAAATCAAATAGGATAAAAGGAAAGATAGTGTGTCAGGATATGACAGAACTGTCGTTAAATCATAGATTTGATGTGATAAGTTGTGTATTGGATTCAACTAATTATATAACTGAGGATGAAGATTTAGAATGTTATTTTAAATCAGTTTATGAACATTTAAAAGATGATGGGATATTTTTCTTTGATATAAATTCATATTATAAACTTACTAATATATTAGGAAATAATATTTATGTCTATAATGAAGATAAAGTTTTCTATTCATGGGAAAATGTTTTAGAAGATGATATAGTTAATATGTTTTTAACTTTCTTTGTTAAAGAAGGGGAATTGTATGAAAAATTTGAGGAAGAACATTTAGAAAGAGCATATAAAGAAACATTTATAGAAAGTATGTTGGAGAAGTGTGGATTCAATATATTGGATAAATTTAATGGGTATGAAGATAAAGAGGTAACAAAAGAAAGTGAAAGAATTTTATACGTTGTAGCTAAGAAGATGGAGGTATAGTATGAAGGATAAGATAGTAAGAGGAACAGCAAAGGATGGTATGATTCGTGTAATAGGTGGAATAACAACAGAACTAGTAAATGATGGAACAAGCGTACATGATTGTACACCTGTAGCTGCTGCAGCACTTGGAAGAATGTTAACAGCAGGAGCATTAATGGGAACAACCTTAAAATCAGAGAAAGAAGTAATTACATTAAAGATAAATGGAAATGGAGAAGCAAAAGGGATAACTGTTACAGCACATTCAGATGCTTCTGTAAAAGGATTTATAGGAAATCCTTTAGTGAATCTACCACTTAATAATAATGGGAAATTAGATGTGGGGGGAATTATTGGAACTGATGGTACACTATATGTAATTAAAGACTTAGGTCTTAAAGAACCATATGTAGGACAAGTACCTATTCAAACAGGAGAAATAGCAGAAGATATTACATATTATTATACAGTTTCAGAACAAACACCATCTGCAGTATCATTAGGTGTATTAGTAGATAAAGATTTATCTATTAAATCTGCTGGTGGATTTATTATACAAATGATGCCAGGTGCTGATCCGTTGCTTGCGGATATTTTAATGTATAGATTAGAAGAAATTCCTTCAATAACAACTATGATTAATGAGGGAAAAACAATTGAAGAAATATTAGAATATATTTTTGATGGAATGGATTTAAAACTTGAAGATGCTAATGAACCTAAATATTTTTGTGATTGTTCAAGAGAAAGAATAGAAAGAGCATTGATAAGCATTGGTGAGAAGGATCTTAAAGAAATATATGATGATGGTAAGGAAGAAGAGGTAGTGTGCCATTTTTGTAATAAGAAATATAAGTTTTCTAATGAAGAAATAGGAAGTTTATTAGAAAAGGCAAAAAGATAACACAAATTTAATAAAAAATGATTTGTATATATGGAATGGAAATTGACAATTTGTTAAAAAATATATGTTAAAGATTACTATAGAGATTATAAAATGAATTAAAAATTTAACCAAAATTTAAATTATTAATTCTTGTTCATAATTTCTATAGTTCTTTTTATTTTTATGATACAAAATGAAACGTTAAAAGATAAAAAAACGGAAAAATAAATCGTATTTTGCCAAATATTCAAATCTAGATGAATAGATATAAAAATGTATAAATTAGTAGAAATTGACTGAATATATATGAATATGTATAATATACATATAGTAGCAAAATAAGAAGGCGATAATATGAAGGAATTAATAAATGAAAAAACTATTCCTGAGTTAATATGCAAAAAAATATTAAAAATAGTTGGACAAACTAAAGTAATATCAGATTTAGAGAAAAAAAAATTATCATACTATATTTGTGCTTTGTATGTAAATACAACCAAAATAATGATTTTGTTAGCAATTGCTTTAATATTGAAGGTATTTTGGGAAGTTATAATTATGTGGTGTTTTTTTGCACTAATTAGAAGAACAGCATTTGGAATACATTCTTCAAGTAGCTTTAATTGTACTATTGTAACTGTATTGATTTTTGCTGGAGGAGGCTTAATAAGTAAATATGTTAATTTCCCAATACATATATATTTTATATTGAATTTTATATCTTTTGTGGTTTATGTTATTTATGCACCAGCTGATACAGAATCAAGGCCTTTAGTAGGAAAGAAAATGCGAAAGAAATTTAAAAACAAAACTATATTAACTTTTATAGTTTTATTTCTATTAGTTACAATTTTAAATATTTATCAAATTAAGATTCTATTTGCTATATCTGCATTTGCAGAAGCAATTAGCATATTACCTATAACATATAGAATATTTAAAAGGAGGTACAAGAATTATGAGTATTTTAAAGAAAATAGGAAGTAGATGTGCAGAGGAGGTATTTAATATTGCAATGTCAAAATATAAAGCAACAAATGGAACAATGTGCTTATATTACACTTATTATGAACCAGAATTTATTGAGGAATTAATTGCAGATGAGGAATAGCATATATCATAAATTCTCCATATATCTTAAAGAGGGAAAGGAAAAATATTATGATATTTATTAGTGCATTTATAGGTTATATTGCTATGATGTTATCTATTAAAGAATTAAAGCTTGTTAGCCCATTTGATAAGAAAATGTGGTTTAAAATATTTGCAATAGGATTATTATGTTGTGGGATATCTTTAATGTATAGAGAGATATCTACAATATTGTTGTTACTTTCAATACTAATTATTTTAGTATGGGGAAAAAATGGAATTATAAATTCTTTAATATCAGAAACGATAGCAATGTTTATAGCATTTTTATTGGATTTATTAGTATCTCCATTATTTATTAAAGTAGTAAATAATGAGGTTTTGTTTGGGGATAAGGAGCAGCTTGTTGTTGCAATAATAAATTCTTTATTAGCTGTTATAATTAGCAAATGTATTAATTATGTGTTAGAAAAAATGAAAAGAACACTGAAAAACATTGGACATATTAAAGATATAATAGATATGAAAAAATGTTCAACAATCATATTTTGTATTATTATTTTATTCATATTTATTTTAAATATTTATGCCACAAGGGGTGTTAATAATAAAGCAGATTTTGTATATTTAAGTGTAATTATTTCAATAAGCTATTTTGTAGTTTTTGGAGTAATTGCAATTATAATATATAAAAATTTAAAAAATGAGGTCTTAGCAGATGCAAAAGAAAGACAGTTAAAAGATGTTAGAGAATATAGTGAAAACTTAGAAATTCTCTATAATGATATGAGGAAATTTAAACATGATTATGTAAATATATTGTCCTCTATGGCAGGGTATATAGAAGATACAGATATGAGTGGATTAAGGGATTATTTCGAAAAAAAAATAGTTCCCTTAGGGACAGACATAAATGAGAAAAATTCTAGAATAGGATTGTTACATAATATCAATATAAAAGAAATTAAGGGAGTGGTATTAACTAAAGTTTTAAGAGCACAGGAACTTAATATAAATGTATATATTGATATTTCAGAGGAAATTAATTCTATAAATATTGATATAGTAGATTTAAGTAGATGTATTGGAATTTTATTAGACAATGCAATAGAATCAGCTATAAATTGTATAAATGGTGAAATTAAAATTGGATTTATCAAGAAAAATAATTCTATAGTAATGGCTATAATGAATTCGATAGAGAATGATATTCCACCTATATATAAGATATATGAGAAAGGTTTTTCTACAAAAGGAGATAATAGGGGTATAGGGTTAAGTAATCTAAGGGAGATATTATCCAAATATTCACATATTACTATTGATACAATTATAGAAGAAAATGAGTTTAAGCAAATTCTAGAGATATGTTAGAAAGGTATAAATATGTTAAAGGTATATATAATAGAAGATGAAGTAAGCCAAAGAGAAAGAATGTCCAGTTTTGTGAGACACACTATAAAAGATTTGTCCTTAGATATGGAATTGGCTTTAAGTACAGATAAGGTTAAAGATTTAATCTGTAGTATAGAAGGAAAAGGTAAAACAGGATTATACTTCATTGATATTGAATTGGGACAAGACATTCATGGATTAGAACTAGCTCAAATTATAAGAAAGCATGATAGGAATGGATTTATTATATTTGTTACAACTCATAGTGAACTAAGTGTTTTAACTTTTCAATATAAAATTGATGCCATGGATTTTATAGTCAAGGATGACATAAATATTATGTATGATAGACTGAGGGCATGTTTAATTAAGGCCAATTCGCTTAAAGAAGAAGTTGATAAAAAGAGTGATAAAATAATTTCAATAGATATTGGAAAGAAAACAGTATGCTTTGATAAGGAGAAAATAATATTTTTTCAACTTGATGAAAAGTCTAAAAAAATATTATTACATGGGGTTAACAGACAAGTTGAATTTAATGGAAATATAAAAGAGTTAGAAAATAGAGTGGGAAATAGTTTTTTTATGATTAATAGTAAAGCATTGATAAATTTAAAATATATAAAAACAGTAAATAAAAATAAAAGATATGTGCTAATGGATAATGGAGAAAAATGCAAAATAGGATTTGGGAAAATGTCTAAAATATTTAGATTATTTGAAAATTAAGGTGTTTGTCACTTTAATTTTTTTGTTTTTTATGGAGGAAAAGTTTAGATTCTTATCTAGTATAAAGTGAATTTTAAAAGTGATATTTTATCAATATTATTTTCGTAAATTTGAAAATTAAGAAAACAGGAAGCTGAAATCGTATCCATGGAGAAGAAAAATTTTTGAATTTATAATTATAAATAAATATTAAAATATTTGTTAATATGTTTAAAAAAATATGAGTTTATTTGACAAATTGACATAAGGATATATAATTGTATTAAAGACATGTGTATCTATATTAAGGAATAAGGGAGAGATGAAGTTGTTAAGGTACATTTTTAAAAGACTTCTTACAGGTATAATTACTATTTGGGCAGTTATTACACTGACATTTTTTCTTGTAAGATTAATGCCAGGAGGACCATTTGATGGGGACAAGATAACTCCTGAAATAAAAGCAAACTTAGAGGCGAAGTATGGATTGGATAAGTCACTAGGTGAACAGTATAAAATGTATATGACCAATCTTTTAAAAGGAGATTTGGGTGAATCTATGAAGTTTAGGGGAAGAGAAGTAAGTACAACAATTGAAAAGACATTCCCTAAATCAGCTAAATTAGGTTCAGTTGCAGTTGTAATGGCAGTTATTGTAGGTGTTAGTTTGGGTGTTGTTTCAGCTCTAAAGGCTAATAAATGGCCAGATAGAGTTTGTATGTTTTTAGCGACCCTTGGAATAACAATACCCAGTTTTGTTATGAGTGCATTGCTTATATACTTCTTAGCAAGTAAGTTACATTTACTACCAACTACAGGATTTAGTACACCACTACATTTAATTATGCCATCTATAGCATTGGCAGCAAGTTCAACATCATTTATTACAAGACTTACTAGAAGTAAGTTAATTGATGTCTTAAAGTCGGATTATATAAGAACAGCTAAGGCTAAAGGGTTAAGTGGAAGAACTGTTGTATTTAAACATGCATTGAGAAATTCATTAATTCCAGTTATAACTTATCTTGGACCATTAATAGCTGGTGTTTTGACAGGAAGTTTCGTAGTAGAAAGTATATTTGCTATTCCAGGACTTGGAAGTGAGTTTGTTTCTACAGTTACAAATAGAGATTATTCAGCATTATTAGGAGTATTAGTATTTTATAGTACTTTAATAGTAGTATGTAATATATTAGTTGATATTATGTATGTAATAGTAGACCCAAGAATTAAATTAGAAAAGGCAGAAGTATAAGGGAGGAATAAAAACAAAATGGAAAATTATAAAGATTTAGACAAAAGCTTGTTTACTCCTTTAAGTGCTGAAGAGAAAAAGTTTGAACAAGTAGTAAGACCAAGCGTTGGATATTGGAAAGATGCATGGAGGAGATTAAGAAGCAATAAGGTGGCAATAGCTTCACTAATTGTAGTTATTTTATGCATTATTGCAGCAATAGTTGTGCCTTTAGTATCATCATATAATTATGTGGACAATGATTTAACAAACACTAATGCAAATCCAGGGGGAGGACATTTATTTGGTACTGATGCTTTAGGTAGAGATTTATTTGTAAGAGTAATGTACGGTGCTAGATATTCCTTATTAATTGGTGTTGCTGCGGCAATAATAAATCTTGTAATAGGTGTTTTGTATGGAGGAATTGCAGGATTTTTAGGTGGAAAAATTGATAATATAATGATGAGAATAGTAGATATATTATATTCAATACCAACTATTATTTATGTAATATTATTAATGGCATTTTTCACAAGTAAAGATGGCGGAAGTGGTGTTTGGAATATAATTATAGCACTTTCTATATCTTATTGGGTTGGTATGGCAAGAATAGTTAGAGGTGATATACTTCAACTAAAAGAACAAGACTTTGTATTAGCAGCAAAATCATTAGGTGCTTCTAAAATGAGAATATTGATAAGACACTTAATACCAAACTGTATAAGTTCAATAGTTGTTACTATGACTTTATTAATTCCGGAAGCTATATTTACTGAGGCGTTTTTAAGCTTTTTAGGACTTGGAATTAATGCTCCATTAGCATCACTTGGAACATTATGTAATGATGCTATGAAGGCTATATATGTACATCCATATCAATTATTTTTCCCAGCAGCAGCTATATGTATTATAATACTATCATTTAACTTGCTTGGAGATGGGCTTACTGAAGCTTTAGATCCTAAGAATCAAAGATAGAGTAGGGAGGAAAGATAATTATGGACAAATTGTTAGAAGTAAAAGGTCTAAAGACTTCCTTTGATACTCATATTGGGGAAGTAAAAGCTGTAAGAGGTACGAATATTTATTTAAATAAAGGGGAAGCTATTGGTATAGTTGGTGAATCTGGTTGTGGTAAATCAGTTAGCATGATGAGTATAATGAAATTACTTGGAAGCAATGGTAAAATTGTTGATGGTGAAATTATATTCGATGGAAAAGATATAACTAAATTTACTGAAAAACAAATGGAAGCAATAAGAGGAAATAAAATAGGAATGATATTTCAAGATCCTATGACATCTCTTAATCCAGTTTTAACAATAGGTGACCAATTAACAGAATCTTTAATTAAACATAAAGGTATTAGCAAAAAAGAAGCTATTGATGAAGCTATAAAAATGCTTTCATTAGTAGGAATACCAAGCCCAGAAAAAAGAATAAAACAATATCCTCATGAATTTTCAGGTGGTATGAGACAAAGAGTAATGATAGCTATGAGTTTGATTTGTAAACCAGAACTTATCATAGCAGATGAACCAACTACTGCTTTGGATGTTACAATCCAAGCCCAAATTCTTGACTTGATGAAAGATTTAAAGGATAGATTGAATACTGCTATCATTCTTATAACACACGATTTAGGTGTTGTGGCTGACCTTTGTACTAGAATATATGTAATGTATGGTGGACTTGTAGTAGAAGAAGGAACTGATGAAGATATATTCTATAGAGGAAAACATCCATATACATGGGGACTATTAAGGTCTGTTCCTAATCCAAAGAGTGATTTGAAAGAAAAACTTATACCAATTGATGGTCAACCACCAGATTTATTTAAACCTCCTGTAGGATGTCCATTTGCAGATAGATGTGATCATACTATGAAAATATGTATGGAAAAACAACCACCTCTATTTGAAATAGAAAAAGGGCATAAGGCAGCTTGTTGGTTATGCCATGAAAATGCACCAAAGGTAGAGTCAACATTGGGAGGTAATAAGTAATGGAAAATAAAGAGGTTGTTTTAGAGGTAAAGAATTTATGCAAATACTTTAATGTTAATAAGGGATTATTTAGCCCGAAAAGTTATGTAAAAGCGGTAGATGATGTTTCATTTACTATAAATAAGGGAGAAACTTTAGGGCTTGTTGGTGAGTCAGGTTGTGGTAAGACTACTACTGGTAGAACAGTACTTAAACTTTACGAACCAACTTCAGGACAAATTATATTTAAAGGAAAAGATGTTACAAAACTTTCTGAAAAAGAAATGGTTCCTTTAAGAAGAAATATGCAGATGATTTTCCAAGATCCTTATGCATCCTTAAATCCAAGAATGACTGTAGGAGATATAATTGGAGAAGCTATAGATATTCATAAATTACACACAGGAAAAGCAAGAGAAGATAGAATTAGATATTTACTTGATAAGGTAGGATTAAACGGTTCACATATTAATAGATATCCTCATGAATTCTCAGGAGGACAAAGACAAAGAATTGGTATTGCAAGAGCACTTGCAGTTGAACCTGATTTAATAGTTTGTGATGAACCAATTTCAGCTCTAGATGTATCAATTCAAGCTCAAGTTATAAACATGCTTGAAGAACTTCAAGAAGAACTTGGACTAACATATTTATTTATTGCACATGATTTATCTATGGTTAAACATATTTCTACTCATATAGGAGTTATGTATTTAGGTAAATTAGTAGAAAAGGGTACTAGTGATGAAGTTTATACTAATCCTATGCATCCTTATACTAAAGCTTTATTGTCAGCGGTTCCAATCCCTGATCCTAAAGAAGCTAAGAGCAATAAGCGAATAATTTTAGAAGGAGATATTCCTTCACCAATAGACCCGCCAAAGGGATGCAGATTTAAGGGCAGGTGCAAATACGCAACTGATATCTGTAGCCAAGAAGATCCTGTTATGAGAGAAATTGAAAAAGGTCATTTTGTGGCGTGTCATAATTTGTAAGATTGTTATATAAAACATAAGATAACTATATATAAAAACATAGGATAATATCTATTAAGGGGGACAAAAGAATATGCAAAAGATTAAGATGAAAAAGCTATGTGCTATAACTTTAGCATTAGCTTTAGGAGTAACAACACTCGTAGGGTGTGGAGGAAAAGATAGTAAGAGTGGTACTAAACAAGAAATGATTCATAATCTAGGAGCAGAAGTAAAAACTATTGATCCAGCATTAAATAATGCAGTAGATGCTTCTATTATAATAGCAAATGCGTTTGAAGGGCTTTACAGAACAGATAAAGGAGATAAAGCTGAACCAGGGGCAGCAAAAAGTGCTGATATTTCTTCAGATGGATTAACTTATACATTCCATTTAAGAGAAGATGCTAAATGGTCAGATGGTCAACAAGTTACAGCAAAGGACTTTGCTTATGCTTGGAAGAGAGCATTAGATCCTAAAACAGCAGCAGATTATGCTTATCAATTATATTATATTAAGGGAGCAGAAGAGTATAATACAGGAAAAGGGTCAGTAGATGCGTTAGGCATTAAAGTTGTTGATGATTTAACATTAGAAGTAACATTAACTAAGCCAACAGCTTACTTTTTAGAGTTAACAGCTTTTCCTACTTATATGCCATTAAGAGAAGATGTTGTATCTGCTCACCCAGATAGTTGGACTTCAGAACCTTCTACTTATGTATCTAATGGGGCATTTAAATTGTCAGAATATAACATGAAAGATTCTTATGTATTTGTTAAAAATGACAATTACTATGATAAAGATAATGTTAAATTAGATAAATTGACATTTAAGATGATAACAGATGAAACTTCTGCATATGCAGCATTGAAAAATGGAGAACTTACTTCAATTGATGTTGTACCAACTGCAGAAATTGAAAGTGGTAAGCAATCAGGATTAGTTCAAGTTTACTCAAGCTTAGGAACATACTATTATTGCTTGAATGTTAACAATAATACAAATAAGCTTCCTGCAGATGTAAAAGCAGCTTTGAGTAATAAAGATGTAAGACACGCGCTTAGTCTTGCAATTGATAGACAAAAGTTAGTCAAAGAAGTAACTAAGGGTGGTCAAGAACCTGCTTTCTCATTTGTACCTAAGGGAATAACAATTGAAGGTGAAGATTTTGCTAGTAAGCAATATTGGGATCCAACAAAAGTTGATGTTGAAGGTGCTAAAAAGTTATTAACTCAAGCTGGATATCCAGATGGGCAAGGGCTTCCTACTTTTGAATTGAGCTACAATAGTAATGAAGGCAATAAGCTAGTAGCTGAAGCTATCCAACAAATGTGGGCACAAATTGGTGTTAAAGTTAACTTAAAGAATGAAGAATGGTCAGTGTTCCAAGACTCAAGAAAAAATGGAAACTATGAAATTGCAAGACATGGTTGGTATGGGGACTATGCTGATCCAATGACATTCTTAGACTTATTAATGACTGGTGGCGGAAATAATGATTCTAAGTTTGCTAATGCTAAGTATGATGAATTAGTTAAAAAAGCTCAAGTTGAGACTAATGCAAAAACTAGAGCTGGATATTTAAAGCAAGCAGAAGATATATTAATGGATGAAATGCCAATTATTCCATTATATTATTACACTTCAGTTAAAGGTGTTGATTCAAAGGTGAAAGATATAAGAGTATCACCTCTTGGTCAAATATATTTCACTAAGGCTTATATGGCACAATAACATTTGTAATTAAATTTTAAAGCTGTATTAAACTGAACGTTTTTGTTTAGTTTAATACAGTTTGTTTTTTTGATAAATAAATAATTTTACTAATATTTTTTATATAAAGGTTTCAAATTAGAAAAATATATTTTTTAAATTATTGATTTTATAAATTAGTTTGAATTGATTATTTTTTTAATAATATGAAGTTTATTTAAAAAAATATTAATAATATTAATTATATTTTGTTATTATTATTAATAAAATATAAGATTAATCTTAATTCAATTTGTTTCAATATTTTGATTTCTGATTCTGTTAAGTAATTGTTAATTTTTATAAGTACATTAACCAAGAGATATAAAGGGATGTATAGAAAATATAAAATTTTTATTAAGAGTAAATTAAAATTAGATAATGGAAAAGTATCTGATTTAATATTTAAAAGAAAATATCCAAAAAAAGTTTTTGGAAAGAAGAACTAGTAATGAATCAAGTTGAAAAAGATAGAATTATTTGGTATATTATAACTTATAAGCTTATTAATTTATGTTAATAAATTGTAATAAATCTATAAGGGGGAACAAAAATGAAAAAAATTAAAATGAGAAAGCTGTGTGCCATAACATTGGCGTTAGCTTTAGGTATGACTACTATGGTAGGCTGTGGGGAAAAAGATAGTGGAAGTGCTGTCAAGCAAGAAATAAGTTACAACCTTGCAACAGAGGTAAAAACTATAGACCCAACATTGAATAATGCAAATGATGGATCTATCGTAATATGTAATGCTTTTGAAGGTCTTTATAAAACAGATAAGAGTGATAAAGCTGAGCCAGGAATAGCAAAAAGTTGTGATGTATCTTCGGATGGATTAACATATACATTCCATTTAAGAGATGATGCAAAATGGTCTGATGGACAACAAGTTACTGCAAAGGATTTTGCTTATTCTTGGAAGAGAGGATTAGATCCTAAAACAGCAGCAGATTATGCATATCAACTATATTACATTAAAGGTGCTGAAGCATACAATACTGGGAAAGGTTCAGCAGATGCTTTAGGGATTAAAGTTATTGATGATTTAACATTAGAAGTTACTTTGGAAAAACCAACAACTTACTTCTTAGAATTAACTGCATTTGCAACATATATGCCATTGAGAGAAGATATAGTATCTGCTCATCCAAATGATTGGACTGCAGATCCTTCAACTTATGTAACTAATGGTGCATTTAAAATGCAAGAATATAATATGAAGGATTCCTATGTATTTGTTAAAAATGATAATTACTATGATAAAGATAGTGTTAAATTAGATAAATTAACATTCAAGATGATAACTGATTCAACTTCTGCATATGCAGCATTGAAAAATGGTGAAATTACAGGAATAGATGTTGTACCAACTGCAGAAATAGAAAATGGTCAAAAAGATGGATATATCAAGGTATTCCCAGCATTGGCAACATATTTTTATTGCTTAAATGTTGGAAATAAGAGTGATAAACTTGATTCTGCAGTTAAGACTGCTCTAAGTAAGAAAGAAGTAAGAAAGGCTCTTAATCTTACAATTGATAGAAAGAAAATAACTGATGAAATTGTTAAAGGTGGAAGAATACCAGCGTATTCGTTTGTACCTGATGCTATAGAAATAGAAGGGGAAAAGTTCTCTGATAAACAATACTGGGATCCAAATAAGGTTGATGTTGAAGCTGCTAAGAAGTTATTAGCTGATGCAGGTTATCCAAATGGTGAAGGACTTCCTACTTTTGAATTGAAATATAACAATAATGTGGAATATCATAAATCAATAGCAGAAGCTATTCAACAAATGTGGGCACAAATAGGGGTTAAAGTTGTTTTGAAGAGTGAAGAATGGACAGTATTCCAAGATTCGAGAAAAAACGGAAATTATGAAGTTGCAAGACATTCATGGGTTGGAGATTATGTTGATCCAATGACTTTCTTGGATATGTGGACAACTGGTAGTGGACAAAATGATGCTAAATTCTCTAATCCTAAATATGATGAATTAATTAAAAAGGCTCAAGTAGAAAAAGATGCAAAAACAAGAGCTGGATATTTAAAGGAAGCAGAAGCAATATTAATGGATGAATTACCAATTCTTCCAATATATTATGATACTTATCCAAAAGGATTTGATCCTAAAATTAAGGATTATAGAGTATCACCACTTGGGCAAATATACTTTACAAAAGCTTATATGAGTGAATAGCAATAGACATTAATTTAAATATCGTAATAAGATTAATCTTGTTACGATATTTTTTAATAAATAAAAGATATATAGGCATAATTTGAATTATCAAATTTAAATTATTAGGGGGCGATTTATATGTTAAAAGGTAAAAAGAAAAAGCTGTGTGCTATAGCTTTAGCATTAGCATTAGGAATTAGTACGCTTGTTGGATGTGGAGAAAGTGGTGGAAGTAGTAAAGTTAAACAGGAGATGGTTCATAACTTGGGAACAGAAGTAAAGACTATAGATCCAGCACTAAATAATGCAGTTGATGGATCTATAGTAATCGCTAATGCTTTTGAAGGGCTTTATAGAACAGACGAAAGTACTGAGGCTAAGCCAGGAGTAGCAAAAGATTGTGATATTTCTTCAGATGGGTTAACCTATACATTTCATCTAAGAGATGATGCAAAATGGTCAGACGGACAACAAGTTACTTCAAAAGATTTTGCTTATGCTTGGAAGAGAGCATTAGACCCTAAAACAGCAGCTGATTATGCATTTCAATTATATTATATCAAAGGAGCTGAAGAATTTAATACTGGAAAAGGTACAGTAGATAATTTAGGAATCAAGGTAATTGATGATGTAACATTAGAAGTAACTTTAGCAAAACCAACACCATATTTTTTAGAAATAACAGCATTTCCAACTTTAATGCCATTGAGAGAAGATATAGTATCAGCTCATCCAGATAGCTGGACTTTAGATCCTTCTACTTATATAACTAATGGAGCATTTAAAATGGAAGAATACAATATGAAAGATTCTTATGTATTTGTAAAAAATGATAATTACTATGATAAGGATAAAGTTAAATTAGATAAATTAACATTTAAGATGATAACTGATTCAACTACTGCGTATGCTTCATTAAAAAATGGTGAAATTACAAGTATTGATCAAGTACCAACTCAGGAGATAGAAAGTGGGGAACAAGAAGGTTTAGTTAAAGATTATCCAGCTCTATCAACATATTATTACTGTTTAAATGTTGGTAATCATACTGATAAAATTGATCCAGCTGTAAAAGCGGCATTAAGCAAGAAGGAAGTAAGACATGCACTTAATCTTGCTATTGATAGAACAAAAATAACTAATGAAATTGTTAAAGGTGGAAGAAAGCCTGCATATTCCTTTGTCCCTGAGTCTATGGAGGTTAATGGTGAAGAATTTTCTGATAAGCATTACTGGGATGAAACTAAGTTTGATATAGAAGGAGCAAAAAAATTATTAGCTGATGCTGGATATCCAAATGGTGAAGGACTTCCTACTTTTGAAATTTCATATAATAATAACGTAGAATATAATAAACTAGTGGCTGAAGCTATTCAACAAATGTGGACACAAATCGGTGTTAAGGTTAGCTTGAAAAGTGAAGAATGGACGGTATTCCAAGATTCAAGAAAAAATGGTAAGTATGAAATAGCTAGACATCAATGGACTGGGGACTATAATGATCCGATGACTTTCTTAGATATGTGGATGACTGGGCTTGGAAATAATGATGCTAAATTCTCTAATGCTCAATATGATGAATTGATTAGAAAATCTCAACTTGAAAGAGACTCTAAAACTAGGATTGAATATTTAAAACAAGCAGAAGCTATATTTATGGATGAAATGCCAATACTACCAATATTTTATGATACTTTAGTTAAAGGTGTTGACCCTAAGGTTAAGGATATTAGAGTAGCCCCTCTTGGACAGGTATACTTTACTAGAGCGTATATGAGTGAATCGTAGCATATATTCATGCATTTTAAATCTCGTAATAGGTAAAATCTTATTGCGAGATTTTTTTATTTGTGGGCATAATAAATTCAGAAAAAAGATTACATGGAGGTAATAAATGGATAAGAGAGGAATTTTTGAAGATATAGAAAAACATCTATTAAATGATGAAAAACCTTCTGATTATCTAAATGACTTAAAAGAAAAAGGTGTGTTAGATCAAAAACCTTTTAATAAAGTTAAAGATTTAGAAGGGGTTGAGCAATCCAAAAAACATCATCCAGAAGGTAATGTTTGGATACATACTATGATGGTGGTTGATGAAGGGGCTAAACTTCGTGAAAAAGTTAAAGATAAAAAAGCATTCATGTGGTGCTTACTATTACATGACTTAGGAAAATTAAGAACTACTAAACTTAGAAATGGAAGATGGACTTCTTATGATCATGATAAAGTTGGAGAAGGTGAGAGTAGAGAATTTTTAAGTGATTTTACAGAAGATGAAAAATTTATTGATAAGGTTTCTAAATTAACCAGGTATCATATGCATCTTCTATATATAAAGAATAAATTGCCATATGCAGATATTGAAGGTATGAAGAAGTATACAAATGCAGAAGAATTATCTTTAGTATTTTTAAGTGATCGCCTTGGAAGAGGAGATTTAAAAGATTGGGAGAGGAGAAAAATTAATGAAGAAGTTGACAAGTTTAGAGAACAATATAAAAAGGTAGTGGTTTAAAAATAGGTTAGTGACTTCAGATGGTAATAAATTAAGGTTTATTATCCATCTGGAATTTTTATAAAAAACAAAACTTTTAACTGTATTTATATGAGAACAATTTATATATAAGACACGTAATATATATGGGAGTTAAAGAACTATAAGACTGCCTCTATCAATTAATTTTCCTTTTTTTAGAGAGATTGGCTTAACATCGTATTTATATAGAAATTTATACACTTCATCACCGTATAAATAATTGTCTAACTCTCCAAAAAGTCCTAATTTATCTTCAGAAATCATACCTCCTGTACCACCGATGAAACCATAATTTAAAGAAGGAAGAATAATATCGCCAGGAGGAACAAGCAGAGTGTCAATATTTTCGTTTTTTAGAGCATTATAGATTCCTTTATCACTAGTTATAAAGGCTGTATTTCTAATAGGTAATATAGAACACTTAGTATATCCTTGGCTAACATTAATTATCTTTTTGTTTAATTGTGTGCTAATTAAATTATTATCAGTGAAGTTTAAGTTATGAACAAAATATTTATCAGTAATTAATGCATTCAATATAATATCTCCAGGGTATGATTTTTCTAAAGATTTTTCGGATAATATGTATTTTATACCATTAGAAGATAAAAAATATAAAAAATCTTTATTTATATTTTTTTGTATTATTAAAGTCTTCTTTTCCTTATTTAAGATATTTAATTGAATATCTACATGGCCATTTATTGCATCATAAACCTTTGTGCTTTTTGGAACAATAATAGGTGTAAGGTCATATTTGATAAGGTTATTAAGCTCTTCGGCACTAATTCTATAATCTACAAAACAAAACATGAAATGCTCCTTAAAATAATTCATTATAAGGATAAGTTACTATTAAAAAATAAAAAAATCAAGTAGACAAAAGTTCAAAAATAAATTCTGTATATAGCTAAAATTTTAATACATACTATTACTAGGAAGGGAGTGAAACCCATGCTTGTACAGGAATTAGCTTATTCAGGTGAATTAAACTTTGTTAAAGAATTACAGGAGTTAAAAGATACTCTTAAGAAGAAAAATGTAATCATTGGAGTGGTGGAGAGGTTGGATGGCTCAACACATGTGGTTAAAGTTGTTTGTGATGATGAAGGGTATAATGAAAAAACCTGCAATAGAATAAATTTATATATAAGCAATATTCTATACAATATAGTCATTAAGAAATACAAAGAAAAAGAAATGTTTCAATTTTTAACAGATACCTATTTCTTTTTAAGACAGGAGGAAATACTGGAGATTGAAGAAGAAATAATGAAAGTTTTACAAGGAAAAGAACCACCAAGCGATGATATATTTATTTATTGTTCAAATAAGGTAAATTCTATAATTGAAAAAATTAAATTTTGTGTTGAAGAAAATAAGATGATTAATATAAATGGGTTTATTACCTTCAGAATGAGGGAGCTCAGAGAAGATATAGAGAAAATTATTGATAAAGTAGTAGAAAAATATATGGTGGAAAAAGAATATAAAGAATTTATTAGACTATTAAAATATTTCGTTGATATACAAGATAGCAAAATAGAAAAAATAAATATATTAATTAATCCAGGAGGAGGATACGTTGTTACAGATGATTCTGGGGAAGATATTTTTAGCACATTTCTAAAAGATTTATCAGAATGCAAATTAGGAATAGATGCTAGTGTTGAAGATATTATAATTAGTGGGTTAATTACAAATGCACCAAATCACATTGAAATTCATGGAAAGGAAGTTTGCAACAATAAGGAGTTTATTGATACAATAAAAAATGTATTTGGAGATAGAGTAGACTTTTGTGATGGGTGCAAATTATGTTCATCAATAAAAATAAAATAAGTGTTGACAATTAAGTTTAGTGGTGATACAATAATGCATGTTAAGTAGAAACGCCGTTTCTCACCTTACAGCATCTTTTGATAGTTAGTATGGTTATTTATCGCGATAGTTTTGTTGATAATATAGGACGGCAGGTTACTGTCGTCTTTTTATTATATATAGAATATTGCTTTTATTTTTCGGAGGTGAAAACTATTAACAAAAATTATATAGTTAATGAAGATATAAGAGAAAAAGAAATTAGAGTTATAGCAGCTGACGGAAGTCAATTAGGTGTAATAGCTACTAAAGAAGCTCAAGCTATGGCTGATGAGGCTGAATTAGATTTGGTTATGATATCACCTGGAGCTAAGCCACCAGTTTGCAAGATTATGGATTTAGGAAAGTTCATATATGAGCAATCTAAAAAGGAAAAGGAAGCTAAGAAAAAGCAAAAGGTTATCAGCATAAAAGAAGTAAGAGTAAGTCTTACAATAGAAGAGCATGATATCGAAATTAAAGCTAAAAATGCAAGAAAGTTCTTATTAGATGGGGACAAAGTTAAAATCACTGTCAGATTTAGAGGAAGAGAAATGGAACTTGGCCATTTGGCACATAAGATTCTTGAAAACTTCGCTAGCAAGCTTGAAGATGTATGTATCATCGAAAAGCCTGCAAAAAGAGAAGGTAGAAATATGACAATGGTTGTAGGCCCTAAAAAGGCATAAACTGAGAGGAGGAATTTAGCAATGCCAAAAATGAAAACTCATAGAGGTGCAGCAAAAAGATTCAAATTAACAGGTACAGGAAAATTAAAGAGAGCAAAGGCTTTCAAAAGCCATATCCTAACTAAGAAGAGTGCAAAGAGAAAGAGAAATCTTAGAAAAGCGGGATATGTTTCAACTACTCAAGAAAAAGCAATGAAGAAATTATTACCATATCTATAAGAAATGGTACAGGAGGTTTAAGGAATGGCAAGAGTAAAAAGAGCGGTTAATTCTCGTAAGAATCATAAAAAAGTTTTAAAGCTTGCAAAAGGATACTATGGTGGAAAAAGTAAGTTATTTAAAACTGCTAACGAATCAGTTATAAGAGCATTAAGAAATGCATATGTTGGAAGAAGATTAAAGAAGAGAGATTATAGAAGATTATGGATAGCTAGAATAAATGCTGCTACAAGAATGAATGATCTTTCATATTCTAAATTCATGAATGGAATGAAGTTAGCTGGAATTGATATTAACAGAAAAATGTTATCAGAAATAGCTATAAACGATCCAAAGGCATTTGCTGATTTAGTAGAAGTAGCTAAGAAAAGCATAAACGCTTAATATAGATTTAAATGCGACTGATAGTCGCATTTTGTTTTATATAAAAAAGTATATTTGATGGAAAATGAATAGAATATTTATTTAAATGATAAAAATATTAAATAGTAGAGGTGTAAACTTTGGTTTTTATAGAAAGTAAAGAGAATAGTTTATATAAAGATACTAAAAAGCTTAAAGATAGAAAAGGTAGAAATAAAAGTTCTAAGTATATAATTGAAGGTTTTCGATTAATTCAAGAAGCTTTTAAAGCTAATATTTTAGTAGAATACATTTTCTTTAGTGGAGATGAAGATAAAGTTAATGAATATCTAGGAGAATATGTAAAAAAGACAAAGCTTTATAAATTAAGTGAAAACTTACTTAATGAATTATGTTCTACAGAAAAACCTCAAGGCATTGTAGCTATTGTTGGAATGAAAAAGCTAGATATAAACTTTGAAGGAGGTTTTTATCTTTTGTGTGATAAAGTTCAGGATCCGGGAAATCTAGGAACTATAATTAGAACAGCACATGCAGCAGGAGTGGATGGTATTATTTTAACAAAAGGAACTGTTGATATATATAATGATAAAACCATAAGATCTACTATGGGGTCTTTATTCCATATTCCAATTATTCATGATGATGAAAATTATAATGTTACAAAAAACTTAATAGAAAGAGAATTTTCTTTACTTGCAACTTCTTTAGAAGGAGACAAAGATTTCTTTAAGGAAGATTTGACAGGGAAAATAATTATTTCAGTGGGTAATGAAGGTAATGGTGTGAGTGAAGAAATATATAATCTTTCAGATAAGAAAGTTAAGATTCCTATGCCAGGTGGTGCTGAATCTTTAAATGTGGCTATAGCAACATCTATTATTCTTTATGAGAAAGTTAGACAAAATAGTTGATATTTAATAAAAATATTTGTATAATAGGAAAGTAATAGAATAGTAAACTATGATTGAGAAAGTAAGCATGATAAAACATTCAGGGAGAAAAGGTCTTAGACTGAAAGCCTTTTTATGATAAGTTGTGGTGAAGTTCCCTCAGGAGTTCTAGCTGTGAAATTAATAGTAGTAGTTAGCGGGAAATCGTTAAATTAATGAGTTGGGTAATGCTATTTTTTTAGGCATACCAATTAGGGTGGTAACGCGGATAATTCGTCCCTTTTCAGGGTCGTTTTTTTTATGCAAAAAAATAGAAAATCAAATTAAACTTATACTTATAAAAACAAGTAAAGGAGAATTAAGATGCAAGAAAAATTAATGCAAATTCAAGAATTAGCTTTGAAAGAAATTGAAGCAGTAAAAACTACTGCAGAAGTTCAAGAACTTAGAGTTAAATTTTTAGGAAAAAAAGGAGAATTAACTACTATTTTAAAGAGCATGGGAGGGTTGTCTAAAGAAGAGAGACCTGTTGTTGGTAAAATGGTTAATGATGTTAAGAAAGTAGTAGAAGATAAACTTGATTTTATTTCCCGAGAAATAAAGGAAAAAGAGAAAAATGAAAAACTGGAAAGTGAGGTTATAGATGTAACTCTTCCAGGAAAGAAAAATGATATTGGAAAGAGACATCCATTAGAATTAACAGTTGAGAGAATGAAAGATATATTTATATCTATGGGTTTTTCTATAGAAGATGGGCCGGAAGTAGAACTTGATTATTACAATTTTGAAGCTTTAAATATACCAAAAAATCATCCTGCAAGAAGTGAACAAGATACATTCTATATAAATGATAATATTGTGCTAAGAACTCAAACATCTCCAGTACAAGTTAGAACTATGGAAAATCAAGAGCCACCAATAAAGATGATTTCTCCAGGAAAAGTTTATAGAGCTGACTCTGTGGATGCTACTCATTCACCAATATTCTATCAAATGGAAGGGTTGGTAATAGATAAGGGAGTTACTTTTGCAGATCTTAAAGGAACATTAGAATTATTTGCAAAAAAGATGTTTGGAGATAAAGTTCAAACTAAATTTAGGCCACATCATTTCCCATTTACAGAGCCTTCTGCAGAAATGGATGCAACTTGCTTTGTATGTGGAGGAAAAGGCTGTAATGTGTGTAAGGGATCTGGTTGGATTGAACTATTAGGATGTGGTATGGTTCATCCAAATGTATTAAGAAATTGTGGATTAGATCCTGAAGTTTATAGCGGATTTGCTTTTGGATTTGGTGTTGATAGAATGGTTATGCTTAGCTATGGTCTTGATGATATCAGGTTATTATATGAAAGTGATATGAGATTCTTAAATCAATTCTAGAGGAGGATGAAGTAATGAAAGTACCATTTAATTGGATTAAAGATTATGTTGATATAAATGTTGATGCTAAAGAGCTTGGAGATATACTAACTCTTACAGGTTCACAACTTGAAGAGGTAGAGATTCAGGGAGATAGTATTAAGAATGTAGTTGTTTGTTATATAGAGCAAATAGAAAAGCATCCAGATGCTGATAGATTAAATGTTTGCCAAGTTGATATTGGAACAGAAAAGATTCAAATAGTTACAGCTGCAACTAACATGAAAGAAGGAAATAAAGTTCCCGTTGCTCTTCATAAATCTATTTTAGCTGATGGAACAGAAATAAAGAAGGGTAAAATGAGAGGTGTTGTATCTAATGGTATGTTCTGTTCAGAAGAGGAACTTGGAATAGCTGGAGATGAGCCAGTTCATGGACTTATGATATTACCAGAAGATGCACCAATAGGAATGGATATAAAAGAGTATCTTAAACTAAATAAGGCTATATTAGATTTTGATATTACATCTAATAGACCAGATTGTTTAAGTATGGTAGGTATGGCTAGAGAAATAGCTGCAGCACTTAGAACAACATATAAAATGCCAAACCTTAGCTATGAAGTTAAATCTTCTAAAAATATAAAGGATGAGTTAAAAGTAAGTATTAAAAGTAATCTTTGCAGAAGATATATGGCTAGAGGAGTAAAAAATGTTAAAATAGCTCCATCACCAAGTTGGATGCAAGAAAGATTACTTGAAGCAGGTGTTAGACCAATAAATAATATAGTAGATATTACAAACTTTGTAATGCTTGAAATTGGTGAACCAATGCATGCTTTTGATAAAAGACAACTAACAACAGGTAAAATAGTTGTAGATACAGCAAAAGATAATGAAAAATTTACAACACTTGATGAAATAGAAAGAGAATTAAATTCTGATTTATTATGTATTAAGGATGGAGATAACACAGTTGCATTAGCTGGTATTATGGGAGGATTAAACTCTGAAATTAAGGAAGATACTACTGAAGTTGTATTTGAATGTGCAAATTTTGATGGAACTAATATCAGAGTAAATTCAAAGGTATTAGGGCTTAGAACTGAAAGTTCATCAAGATTTGAAAAAGATATTGATCCAAACTTAGCTGAACTAGCATTAAATAGAGCTTGTGTTCTTGTTTGTGAATTAGGTGCAGGTGAAGTGATGGAAGGAACTATAGATGAATATCCTTCGGTTAAAGAAATCTCTCATATGACAGTGTCTTCAAACTGGATTAACAAGTTCTTAGGTATTGAAATGACTAAGGAAGATATGAAGAGTGCATTAGATTCGTTAGATTTAAAAACTGAAATTAATGGTGAAAATTTAGAAATAACAGTACCTACATTTAGGGTTGATATAGAAATCAAAGAAGATATTGCAGAAGAAGTTGCAAGGATTTATGGATATGATAAAATTCCTACAACAGTATTTGATGCAACTCCTGTAAGAGAAAATAAGCATAAAAATGATTTCCTTAGAGAAGTTGTGGTTGATACATTAATAGCGTCAGGGTTAAACCAATCAATATCTTACTCATTTGTGTCTCCTAAAGTATTTGATAAAATAAAGGTAGCTGAAGATTCAGAGCTTAGAAATGTTATAAAGATAAAAAATCCTTTAGGAGAAGATTTTTCAGTGATGAGAACTTCAACATTACCTTCTATAATGGAATCACTTGGAAGAAATTATTCAAGAAATAATGAATATGCTAAGTTGTTTGAAATAGGTAAAGTATATATTAAAAATGAAGATGAAAATAAACTTCCAACTGAAAAAAATATTTTAACTATAGGAATGTATGGGCAATGTGACTTCCTTGATTTGAAGGGAGTAGTTGAAAATGTACTTGACAGATTAGGAATTACTAAGGCTAAATTTGTACGTGAAAGTGAAAATCCTACATTCCATCCAGGAAAAACTGCAGGAATTCAATTAAGAGGAAAGAGTGCTGGCGTATTTGGTGAGATACATCCAGATGTACAAGAAGAGTATGATTTAGATGTACCTTCTTATGTAGCTGAATTGGATTTAGATCTTTTATATGAAGCTTCTAATGTTAAGAGAGAATATACTCCAATTCCAAAATTTCCAGCAGCTACAAGGGATATAGCTGTATTAGTGGATGATAATACACTTGCTGGAGATATAGAAGAAGCTATGGTAAGAGCAGGTGGGTCGTTAGTAGAAAAAATTACATTATTTGATATATATAAAGGAACTCAAATTGCAGAAGGAAAGAAGAGTATGGCTTATGCAATAGTTTATAGAGATCCTAAAAAGTCATTAACAGATAATGATGTAAATAAAATTCATGATAAAATATTGAAGAGTCTTGAAAATAAGGTTGGAGCACAATTGAGATAAAAAGCAAGTTCAACTTATTGCTATATCTATATGTTTTGTAAAAAGTAATAATTTTGTAATATTTTAGCTAGTTGATTTTTTATCAGCTAGCTTGTTTTATAGGTATAATTCACCTATAATTAGTTATATAGACGATTATGAGAGGTGTTGCTATGATTAGGGTTACGGTAACCATAAATGGAAGAGAATATAATTTAAAGGGTAAAGAAAATGAAAGTTATTTAAAAGAAGTAGCAGAATTTGTTGATAGTAAAATAAAAGAGATTACAACTAAAAATAAATTTTTAAGTACAGGAGATGCTGCTGTATTAGCAGCGATAAATATTGCAGATGAGCTTTACGAAGAAGATATTGAAATAGAGAGATTAAATAAATTAAAAACTTCTTTAGAAGAGATGAATCAAACTTTAAGTGATACAATAAAGGAACTAAGGGAAAGATTAGAGAAGACACAGGAAAGTAAAAACAAAACAATAAGTGAATTAGAAAATAGAATTCATAGTTTAGATGAAAATTCTTTGGAACTTGCTAATAAAAATAAAAAATTATTTGATGAAAATAATGTATTAAATAATGATAATTTAAAATTACAAAAAGAAGTAGAAGAGTTAAATAGGCAATTAAAAGAAGCTAATGAATTAAATGAACTTTTAGATATTAAAGTGGATAAGTTAAAGGAAAGTAATAATTCATTACAAGAAAAGTTTCAAGAACTATCAAATGCTGAAAATGCAATAAAGAAGGAATTGAATTCTGTTATAAATGAAAAAGAAGAATTTGAAAAACTTCTAGATGAAGAAAAAGATTTTGGAAGTGCTTTAAAAGGTGATATAGAAATCTTAAAGAAAGATAAAAATGATTTATATGAAGAAATTAAAGAAATTATTGCTATTAAAGAATCTTTAGAAGGTGAACTTAATATAATAAAAAAACATAATGAAGAGTTAGATGAAGAAATTAAAAAGATTACTGAAGAGGGAAAAAATTCTGAAGTCGTTTTAAATAATGAAATAGAAGTGTTTAGGAAAGATAAAAAAGAGTTAAATGAAGAAATTAAGAGAATAAAAAATTCGAAAGAATCACTTGAAGAAGAACTTGACATAATAAAAGGGCGTAATGAAGAACTTAAAGAAGAAATGGAAAATCTAAAGAAGGACAAGGAAAATCTAGAAAGCAAGGTTGAAGAACAAGAGAAAGAAATTGAAGTGGAAAAGTCTTTAAGTGAACTCATAGAGGTAAAATTCAAAGAAGAAAATATTAATGAAAAAGAAATATTTGATACAGAAATTGAAAAGAAGAATGATAAGATAAATGAATTAGAGAACAAAGTTGAAAGACTTACTTTTGAAAAAACAAAGATATTAGAAAGTGGAAAAGATTCTAGAAATGAAATAAAAACAGCAAAGTATAGAATTTTGGATTTAGAGAAAAAACTTTTAGATGTCCAAATTGAATTGGCAAAGAGTAAGAAGGAGAAAAATGCACTAATTAAATAATAAAGTTAAGATTATTATAAAGTAATATTAATTTATATTATTTTATGATAATCTTTTTTAGTGTTTCTTATTTTCGTAAGAAAATTGGAAATGTCTATTGTTTTATGATATAAATAAGGATAGACATAGTAACGATTTAGTGAATAGGCAATAGGAGAGATACATTATGACAAAAGTAGAATTATTAGCTCCTGCAGGGAGCAAAGAAAGTCTTTATGCTGCAATTAATAGTGGAGCAGATGCAGTTTACTTAGGTGGGAGTAAATTTTCAGCTAGAGCATATGCTTCAAATTTTGATAATGAAAATATGAAGATAGCTGTGGATTATTGTCATAGCTATGGAGTTAAGATATATGTAACTATGAATACCGTGCTAAAAGAAAGAGAACTTTTAGAAGCGGTAAAATATGCAGGTTATCTTTATGAAATTGGAGTTGACGCTCTTATAATTCAAGATTTGGGACTGTTAAAACTCATTAAAGAAACATATAAAGACTTTGAAGTTCATGCATCTACTCAAATGACTATACATAATGGAGAAGGTGCTTTATATTTTAGAGAAAAGGGATTTACTAGAATAGTTCTTTCAAGGGAACTTTCTATTGATGAGATTAAGTATATATCAAAGGATTTAGGAATTGAAACTGAAATATTTATTCATGGGGCTCTGTGTGTGTGTTATTCAGGACAATGTTTGATGAGTTCAATGATAGGTGGAAGAAGTGGGAATAGGGGAAGGTGTGCCCAACCTTGTAGAATGCAATATACTTTAAAATCAAATTCTATGGGAGAAAAAAAAGGATATCTGTTAAGTCCTAAAGATACCTGTACTATAGAAGATATAAAAGAAATTATAGAAAGTGAAACTTCATCACTTAAGGTAGAGGGAAGAATGAAGAGACCAGAGTATGTAGCTGGAGTAGTTGAAAATTATAGAAAAGCAATTGATAAAGAAGTTAAAAATCAAAAATATAATGTAGCTGAGGGAAAAAGAGTGCTCCTTCAATTATTTAATAGAAGTGGATTTTCTAAGGCATATCTTAAGAAGAATGTAGGAAGAGATATGATGAGTTATTCATTTGCAAAAAATACTGGGGTAGAACTTGGAAGAGTATTGGATAGTGGAGAGATAGTAGTTAATGAAAATATAACTTTAGGTGATGGTATAAGATTTGGAGAAAAAGGTTTTACTTTAAGTAAGATTTTTTCAAATGGAAATGAAGTTAAATATGCTAAAAGAGGAAATAAGGTAAAATTATATCCTAAGGAGTACAAAAAAGGAGATATTCTATTTAGAACATCAAGCAAAGAACTTTTTGATTCTCTAGAAGATAAAGTTAAACCTTATTATAAAAAAATAGATTTATATGGGAAAGTTAATTTTAAAGTAGGAGAAGAAATTGAATTAACTGCTAGTTTAAATGGAAAAACTTATTCCATAAAAGGTGATATAGTTGAAAAAGCTGAAAGAAAAGCTTTAGAGAAAGAGAGAATAGTAGAAGCATTAAAAAAATCAGGAGAATACCCATATAAGTTTGATGGTATTGAATTTGAATGTTATGAAGAAGGATTTATAAGGGTAGCATCTTTAAATAATTTAAGAAGAAGTTTATTTGAAAAAATTCAAAAAGAAATAGTATCTTCTTATAGAAGAAAAAGAATTTTAGGCATAAAAGATGAGAAAGAGCATAAAGATACTAAAAATATTGATATTTTATTTACTTGTACTACAAAAAAACAATTTGAAATTTTAATGGATGAAAAAATTAAAGATATTGGAGTAGATATTTTTAATAGACATAAAGACGCAATAAGAATATCTGATTTAGATAATATTGATGATGTTAATTTGTATTTACTAATTCCAGAAATAATAAAAGAAGAATTTAATGTAATAGTTAAGACTATAGAAAATTGTAAAGAAAAGATTAAAGGAATAATAACATCAAATGCAGGAATTATTAACATATATAAGAATAAACTTAATATAATTGGGGACTATAAGCTCAATATATTTAACTCACAAGCTTTAGATTTTGCAAGAAAAGATTTAAATATAGTATCTCTTAGTTTAGAGCTTAATAGAAAAGAAATAAAAGATATTATGAAAAGTAGAATTAAAGGTGTAGCTTATAATATATATGGAAAAACAGAGTTAATGGTAAGTGAATATTGTCCAATAGGAAGTACTTTTGGTGGTAAGTGTAGTGACAAAGAATGTAATGGTGCTTGCAAAAAGGATAGTTTTACATTAGTTGACAGAATGAATGAAGAATTTAAAGTAATGACTGATGTTTATTGTAGGAGTCATATTCTAAATAGCGTAGCGTTAAATTTAATAGAAGAGATTGAAGAATTAAAAGCTATGGGAATAGATACATTTAGGATAGATTTTAAAGATGAAAGTTATGATGAAGTAAAAAATGTCTTAAGTATGATAAAGGGAAAGAATTATGTAAATGGCAATAATTATACTAAGGGACATTATAGAAGAGGTGTGGAAT
The DNA here is from genome assembly GCF_031626875.1 of Clostridium sp. SHJSY1. Lineage (NCBI taxonomy): Bacteria > Bacillati > Bacillota > Clostridia > Eubacteriales > Clostridiaceae > Clostridium > Clostridium sp. SHJSY1. Next base: position 3,792 of record NZ_JANDMF010000043.1, on the reverse strand, counting down.
AAGAAATGAATGAAAGAGCATTAAGAGTATTAGAATTTAACAAAGTTAAAGATAAAGTTAAAAGATATGCAGTTACTAGTGGAGGAAAAGATCTAGTAGAAAAAATGGGTCCCTACGAATCTGTTTATGAGGTGGAAAATGCATTAAAAGAAACTAATGAAGCTTGCAATATAGTTATTAAAAAAGGTAATCCACCATTTGAAGGATTACATGATGTTAGAGAAGGTCTTGAAAGAGCTAAAAAGGGAGGCACTTTATCTACAGCACAACTATTATATGTAGGTAACATGTTAAGATGTACAGACAATATTAAAACATATTTAACTAGAAAAGATGAAGAGGAAATATATGAAAAGTTAGAAGATCTTGCTTATATACTTACACCTATAAATAATTTAAAAGCAGAAATAGAGAGAGCAATAATATCTGAGGAAGAAATAAGTGATAGAGCTAGTGGAAGTCTTAGTAGTATAAGAAGAAATTTAAAAGAAAAAAATTCTTCTGTAAGAGAAAAAATTAATTCAATAGTAAGAAGTAATGCAAAATATCTTCAAGATGCTATATACACTATGAGAGGAGACAGATATGTAATTCCAGTTAAATCAGAATATAAAGGTTCAGTACCAGGACTTGTACATGATCAAAGTTCAACTGGGGCGACTTTATTTATTGAACCCATGAGTTTGGTTAACCTTAACAATGAAATAAAAGAATTAAAATTAAAGGAACAAGCTGAGATTGAAAGAATACTTTCAGAATTATCTAGAAAGGTAAAAGATAATGTAGATGTACTTGAAAGCAATATGAAGATATTACTACAATTTGATTTCATATTTGCAAAAGGAAAATATTCATTATCTATTAATGGAATACTACCTCAAGTTAATAATGATGGAGTGTTTGATTTAATTGATGTAAGACATCCTTTAATAGATCCAGATAAAGCGGTTTCTTCTGATGTGTATTTAGGAAAAAATTTCACAGCACTAATGATAACAGGTCCAAATACAGGAGGAAAAACTGTAACACTTAAAACAGTGGGACTTATACATATTATGGCAATGAGTGGACTTTTAATTTGTGCTAAAGATGGGTCGTCTATAAGTTTTTATAGAGAGGTGTTTGCAGATATTGGAGATGAGCAAAGTATTGAACAAAGTCTATCAACATTTTCATCTCATTTAACTAATATAGTGGAGGTAATGAAAGAAGCTGACAGAGAATCTTTAGCTTTATTTGATGAATTAGGAGCAGGTACAGATCCTACTGAAGGAGCAGCTCTAGCAGTATCTATTATAGAAACTCTAAGAGAAAGAGGAACTAAAATAATAGCAACAACTCATTATAGTGAACTAAAAGGATATGCTTTAAAAACTTCTGGTGTAGAAAATGCATCGGTTGAATTTGATGTTGAAACTTTAAGACCTACATATAGATTATTAATAGGTGTGCCAGGTAAATCAAATGCTTTTGAAATAAGTAGAAGACTTGGGCTAGATGACTATGTTATAGATAGAGCTAAAGAGCATATGTCACAAGAAAATATTAAATTTGAAGATCTTATAAGAGATTTACAAGAAAAGAGTATAATAGCTAATAGAGATGCTAGAGAGGCTGAAAGACTGAAATTAGAAGCAGCAACTATAAAGAAAAATTATGAAGAGAAACTTAACAGGCTTGAAACTGTAAAAGATAATGCATACAATGAAGCTAGAAGAGAAGCCAAGGAAATAATATCAAGAGCTAAAGATGAAGCTGATGATATACTAAAAGCTATGAGAGAATTAGAAAAAATAGGAATTTCAGGAGGTGGAAGAAATAGGCTTGAAGAAGAGAGAAAGAAATTAAAAGATTCTCTTGAAGAAAGAGAGAAAGCCTTAATTAAGTCAAGAGAGAATTCAGGAGAAAATATTGAGAAGGTAACTCTTGGAATGGATGCTTTTTTACCATCATTAAATCAAAAAGTAGTAATAATTTCTATGCCTGATAAAAAAGGTGAAGTCCAAGTTGAAGCTGGTATAATGAAGATAAATGTAAAACTTAAGGACCTTAGAAAAAGTGAAGGTTCTTCTAAACCAAAGGAGAAAAAGAAAAAAAGAGAAGTTAATCTTAATTTGAGATCTGTAGAAAGTAGTATTGATTTAAGAGGACTAGATGCAGAAGAGGCATGCTATAGAGTGGATAAATATTTAGATGAAGCTTATATGGGAAATTTAGGGGAGGTTACAATAGTTCATGGTAAAGGAACTGGAGTTTTAAGGCAAGCTATAAATACTATGCTAAAGAAACAAACCCATGTTAAAAATTATAGACTAGGAGCTTATGGAGAAGGTGGCGATGGTGTTACTGTAGTTGAGTTAAAATAATAAGAATATTTTTTAGATATTTGTAAAATTTATAGTAAAGTTGAGGTGATTTATATGTATTTAATAAGTGCATGTTTATGTGGAGTTAATTGTAAGTATAATGGTGAAAATAACTTGAATAAAGATTGCCTTAAATTATTAGAAGAAGATCAAGCTATTTTGATATGCCCAGAGCAACTAGGAGGATTGACAACCCCACGAAAACCAGCAGAAATTATAGATGGTACAGCTAAAGATATAATAGATAGAGATATAGGGAAGGTAATAACAAAAGAGGGGAAAGATGTAACTGAATCATTTATAAGAGGAGCAAAAGAAACTATAAATATTGCAAAATTATCAGGAACTATAGCTGCTATATTAAAGGAAGGTAGTCCATCATGTGGATGTAATTATATATATGATGGTAGTTTTAGTGGAAACAAAATAGAAGGAGAGGGTATTACAGCCTATATGCTTAAAGAAGCAGGAATAGAAGTAATATCTGATGAAGAATATAGCAAAAAGGTTGAAGAAAGTAACAAATTAATTTTTCTATCAGATTATGAATTTAAGCGAAAAGAAAATGAATTTGAAGATGATAATTATGATGGTGCTATAGTGTATAGTATTATAAGAAATGATGAAGAAATTATTACTGATTTGCCTGAAAATGTAGAGAAAAACATGAAAAGGTTGATAATAACTATGGCAAAAGAAATGTTTGGACTTGAAACCATAGAGGATATAGAAGATGCAACAGGATTTACTAAAGAAGAGATTAAGGAAATTCTTGAAGAAGATAAGGATAAATAGAAACAGCAGCATTATGGAATTTAATTTTATAATGCTGCTGTTTCTTATTTTATATTTAAATTAGTGAGCCATTCTTTAATTTTGGAAATATGCTCATTAGTATCTCCTTTTAGAGGATCTACAAAATCAAATTCCCCTATATAGTCATTTTGTGGAAGTTTGTTCTTAAAATTAACATAGAATTTTTCAGCGCCACCACCACCATGACAAGCAAATAAAGCAATTTTTTTATTTTCTATATTATATTCACTTATAAATGTGTTAAAAGGGGGAGCATAAGTACCAGCCCATATTGGAGTACCAATAAATAAGTAATCATATTTATTTAAATCTACATCAAGTTCAAATAATTCAGGTTTTTTATTGAATAAAACATCTTTACCACCCCAAAAGAATTTTTTAAAACCATTTTTGGGATATTCCTTTTTTACTTTTAGTTCTAGTATATCTGAATTTATTTCTTTTGCTATATTTTCGGCAATAAACTTTGTGTTACCTTCTAGAGAATAATAAATTATCAATGATTTCATTTTAAATCCCTCCTTATGTATATTGAGCACTCACGGAAACTCAATAAAGCCCATGGGTATGCCCTTTTTTTATTATTTTTTTTAGTTATTTCCCCCATTTT
>NZ_JANDMF010000042.1:0-48072 GCF_031626875.1 Clostridium sp. SHJSY1 | reverse complement strand
AATGTGAAGTTTGTCTCTATTTTTTTATAAAATTTTTTAACTGTAAATATATGTTATGATATTTTCTCAACTATAGTATATTAAATAAAGATTCAGTAGTTTTTACTTTATTAGAGATTAGTTCTTTTATAGCAACAAGTCTATTAATTTCCTTATCTATTTTTTTATTTTGCTTATTTAAAAGGGATATCAATTCTTTTGGATTTCTTATATCTAAATATGTTTTAATTTCTTTTAATGGCATTCCTAATTCTTTTAATGCAGATATTACAAAAAAAGGTTCAACTTGAAAAGCAGAATAATATCTATATTCATTTTCTCCTTTTACTTGTGGAGAAAATATTCCTAATTTATCATAATGAAAAAGTGTATGTTTTGTAACTCCAACAATTTTTGCAAATTCACCAGTTGTAAAATAGATTTTTTGATTTTTATTCATAATGTTAAACCTCCTTGACTATCGTGTAACACTATACTTTATTATATGAGATATAAAAGTATACTTCAATGTGAAGTATAGAATATAAAAATTTATAGGAGGAGCAAAATTTAATGAATAAAAATTGGATCTTTACCATTTTTGCAGGAATTATAGAAGTACTTTGGGCTATAGGTTTAAAACATGCCAATAGTTTCAGTAGTTGGATTGGAGTTGGTATACTTATTTGTTTGTCTTTTTTATTGTTGTTTGAGGCTACAAAAAAATTACCTGTGGCAACAGTTTATGCTGTCTTCACAGGAATAGGAACAGTAGGTACAGTTTTAATTGGAATGCTTTATTTTAATGAAGCTTTTAGTTGGAGCAAAATAGGTTTTATTATTATTCTTTTGATAGGGATATTAGGTTTAAAGATTGTCACAGCAGAAGTAGATAAGAAAGGAGAAAATTAATATATGGGTTGGATATTTCTAATTTTAGCTGGTTGCTTCGAAGTAATTGGTGTTGATAGTATGAATAGGGTGATAAAATATAAAAATATACAGTCTTACATAAGATTATTTGTTGGGTTTATATTAAGTTTTACTTTTTTATCATTAGCAATGAAAACTCTTCCAATGGGACTTTCTTATGCAGTATGGACAGGAATTGGAACTGTAGGAGGAACACTTGTAGGGATGATATTTCATGGTGAATCAAAGGATTTTAAGAGAATTGTATTTATAGGTATGATTTTAATTGGAGTAATAGGATTGAAGCTAACATCATAAATACAGCAAAATTATAATTTGAAAAAATCTCATCTATTGCTAAAAAAATTACTAATATGTAGATTATAAATTTTATAGTTTGGAGCAGCAGTTATTCTTTATAGTTGAATAGCTGCTGTATTTATTATTTAATATTATTTTTATATGAAGTACCCCATTCAATCATAGAATTAAGTATAGGCTTTAAACTGTATCCAACCTCAGTTAATGTGTAGTCAACTCTTGGAGGAACTTCAGCATAAACCTTTCTAGTAAGTAATCCAGACTCTTCCATCTCTCTTAAGTTTTGAGTAAGAACCTTTTGAGTTATTGAACCAACAGATTTCTTTAATTCTCCAAAACGTTTTGTTCCTTCAAGCAAATCCCTAATTATAAGTACCTTCCACCTATTACCTATAAGTTGTAGGGTCATTTCAACAGGGCATGCAGGTAATTCTTTAGTCATCTAAACACACTTCCTTTTTTAATAGTTTCTTTTTAGATACTATAGCACTTTTAAGTGCTTACTTTACATTAGATATCATAAAATTTATTATAAAATCAAAGATTAGGAAAATCAATATAAATTAAAAACAATTAGGTCAGGGAGCGTAAGTAGATATGAATAAAATGGAACAGTTAGATTTTTTAATTAAAGAATTAATTAGTGAGGATGAAAGATATAAAAAGCTTAAAATTCCAAAAGATTATAAAGAAAAACGGAAATTACTAAGAGCTTTAATGAACGTTAGAGAGCCTTATAGAGCAAGTGAAGAATTTATTAAAGTTCAAGATGAATTTCTTAAAAAAGAATGTGAAGAAAAAGGAATAGTAGAACTAAAAGATTTAACTATATTAAATGAAATGTTTCCAGAGAAGAGCAATAAATATGGAAACAAGATAATTTTATGGCAGGGGGATATTACAAGATTAAAAGTAGATGCAATTGTAAATGCAGCTAATAATCAAATGCTAGGATGTTTTGTTCCTTGTCATGGATGTATTGACAATGCAATTCATTCTGCATCAGGAATACAGTTACGTAATGAATGTAATGAGTTAATGAATAAACAAGGAGTTATAGAGTCAATAGGAAGTGCTAAAGTAACTAAAGCGTATAATCTTCCATGCAAACATGTTATTCATACAGTAGGCCCAATTGTAAGTGGACCATTAACATATGAAGATTGTAATAAGCTTGAATCTTGCTATAGATCCTGCTTGCAAATAGCTGTAAAAAATAATATAAAATCAATTGCTTTTTGCTGTATATCAACAGGGGAATTTCATTTTCCAAAAGAAAAAGCAGCAGAAATAGCTATAAATACAATAAATAATTTTCTAGAGATGAATAATGAAAAAATTGAAAGGGTTGTTATAAATGTTTTCAAAGAAGAAGACTTCGAAATATACAAAAACTTATTGGGATAATATTGGAGATGCTATAGATCTAATTAAAAATGCTGATCGTGTGTTGATTGGAGCTGGAGCAGGACTTACTGCATCTGGTGGTATTTATTATGGAGATAAAGAGTTATTTAAAAAATGGTTTCCTAAATATTTTGAAATGGGATTTGAGAGTATTCTTGAGTTGCAGTCAGTGTTTTGGGAATTAAATGAGAAAAATGTACTTTCATATTGGGGATATTGGGCAAGGCATATTGAAAATATTCGTTACAATACTCCTGCAACTAAGCCTTATTTAATGTTATTTGAATTGTTAAAGGATAAAGAATACTTTATTTGTTCTACTAATGTAGACAGTCAATTTCAAAAGGCAGGTTTTCCAAAAGAAAAGATTTTTGCACCACAAGGAAACTATGGACTATTTCAATGTTCAAGGGCTTGCACACAGGATGTGTATGATAATAAAGAAATGATAGATAGAATGATTAATAATATGGGAGAGTCACTTAAAATCAGAGAAGAAGACATTCCAAGATGTCCAAAATGTGGCGAGTTTTTAGTGCCTAATCTTCGTGTAGATGATTCGTTTGTGGAAAAACCACATTATTTTAATGTATCAAGTTATGAAAATTTTGTTAGAGAAGCTAAAGAAAAAAAGCTTGTACTATTAGAATTGGGGGTAGGATTTAATACTCCTGGAATTATAAGATATCCATTTGAAAATATAACTTATCACTATTCATTGGCTAATTTAATAAGAATTAATATGAGTGATGCAGGTGTATCTATAGAAATTGAGAAAAAGTCAGTTGTAATTTCAGAGGATATTGGAAAAGCATTGAGTGATATTCTTAATTATTCCTGTGAAAAGTTAGAGTGAAATGAAAAAAGTCAATTAATAGTATCTTATTGGAAACTATACCACTTTAAAGTGCTTACTTCACAGTAGAAAGCTAAGTACTTATAATGAAAATATAGGAAGTGGCCACTTCGTAAAATAAGGAGCTTATAATATGAGTTTTAAAGAAATAATTAAAAATGTTTTTGAAAATAAAGGAGATAACAAAATGAAAGAAGTAGTTGAATTTTTACAAGCAAATCCTGTTCAATATTTAGCAACTGTAGGACGTGACGGAAAAGCAAAATGTCGTCCATTTATGTTCTGTTTTGAACAAGAAGGAAAGTTGTGGTTCTGTACAAATAATACTAAGGATGTTTACAAGGATCTTAAAGCAAACCCAGAATTAGAAGTATCTGTTTCAAGTCCAGAATATGCTTGGATTAGATTAAATGGGAAAGCTGTATTTGAAAATAACATGACTGTTAAAGAAGGATGTATGGCAAATCCTATAGTAAAAGGACAATACAATGAAGCTTCAAACCCGATTTTTGAAGTGTTCTACTTAGAAAATGCAAAAGCAGTAATAGCAGATTTCTCTGGTAATCCACCAAAAGAATACAAGCTATAAGATAAAATGTTACGTTTAAGAATGCAAATAATATTCTTAGAGTGCGTAAAAACTTATAACAGCAGCCTTGAAATGTATTTCATTTTAGGGCTGTTGTTGTATTGAAATAGTTCAATATAAAAGATTAATGGAGGAAAGTTATGGGGACAAAAGAGTATTTAAATATCTTAAAGGAAGAAATTCATTCAACTGTATTTGCAACAGTAGATGAAAATGGACAGCCACAAACTAGAGTTATTGATATTATGCTTGTGGATGATAATAGCTTGTATTTTATTACTGCTAAAGGGAAAAAGTTTTATCATCAGCTAATGGATAAAAAATATGTAGCAATAAGTGGAATAACTGGTGGAGAGGGATCATTAAGCAAAAAGGCAATTTCTATTGGTGGAAAAATTAGAAATGTTGGGCAAGAATTATTAGAAAAAGTATTTGAGGCTAATACATATATGGATGATATATATCCAAGTAAAGAAAGTAGGATGGCTTTAGAAGTTTTTCAATTGTATGAAGGACAAGGTGAGTACTTTGATTTATCTACAAAGCCAATAACAAGAGAAGCTTTTGCACTAAGGGGACAAGTAGAAGCAAAAGGAGGATATTTTGTTACTGATAAATGTAGGGGATGTAAAATATGTTATTCAAAATGTCCACAAAAATCTATTGATATATCAGTAAAACCAGTGGTGATTAAACAGGAAAATTGTTTGCATTGTGGAAATTGTATGGCAGTATGTCCATTTGGCGCAGTTGAGAAAAGAATTTAAAAGCTGGAAAGGAGTTTTATAAGAATTATTATTAAAACAATTCTTATAAAACTCCTTGAAGGTATATAAATAACTTCAAGGAGTCATCTGAATTTTAATTATTAAATTTAGCTTTTCTATATTCAGAAGGTGTACAGCCTAACTTTTTATGGAATATCTCGGTAAAATAACTAGAACCAGTAAATCCACATTGAAGAGCTACGTCAGTAACAGAAAGTGAAGGAATATTTAGCAATTCAATACTTTTTTCCAACCTATAGTCTTTTAAATAGGAGACTGGGGTTTTATTTAAAATAAGCTGAAAGATATTGCAGCAACTACTACGACATACATTTCCTGATGCAGCAATTTCATTTAAAGTGATTTTTTTCTGATAATTATGTTGGATATAACCTATCATATTGTGCAATGACTTTAATTTTTTATCATCGTTTGTTTCTGGAGTTGAAATATCACTATTCATATTTTGATAGAGACTAGAACACAAAGAATAAGAAAGGCTTATTATATTTAATTCAAAGCAATCTTTTTCTTCAGTACATAATTTATAGATATTTTTTAAAATTTCAATCATGTTTCTTTGCCAAGATATCTCAGGGCGCAATATACAAAAGGGATGAGAAGAATCTGAACAGATTGGTACTACATAAGTTTCTTTGATTTTTTTTATATGAGAAAGAATGGAAGGGGGAATCTGAATATATATGAAGTTACAATCAGAACCATCAGTAGAATATCCATAATGCATTTGTTTAGAATTTATAAAAATTCCTTGTCCTTCTTTCAATTCATAGCTTTTTGCATTTACAGAATACCACATGGTACCTTCTAAAATTAATATAAACTCCCAATCATTATGCCAATGGTTAACAGCGGCCATAGCTGGATAGTATGAAAGCCAGTTTCTTTTTGCAGCAATAGGAAAATCTGAGAAATTATAAGATATAACTTCTGAATTATCACTTAATAGTTTTATTTCAAACATAACTTATCCTCCTGAAGTTGTGAATATACGATTGTTATAATAGTGTAGCTTATTCTTATATCATTAGCATATAATATGAAATATCATTATAGTATAGATATTTTAAGAAAGCAATTTGAAAATTACATTTAATGGAGGGATATTTTATTATGTTAGCAGATTATCATGTACATACAGAATTTAGCGATGATTCTGATTATTTCATGGAAGAATGTATTAAAAAAGCAATTGAAATAGGTCTTGATGAATTATGTTTTACAGAGCATATTGATTATGGTGTGAAAACTGATTTAAATTGTAATCTTAAGGAATATCAAAAAGAATTTCTTAGATGTAAGGAAATTTATCAGGATAGAATTAAATTAAGATTTGGAATAGAGTTTGGTATACAGACAGGGACAGTGAAAAGGTTTCAAAAAGATTTTGATGAGTATCCATTTGATTTTGTAATTTTATCATGTCATCAAGTGGATAACAAAGAATTTTGGACACAGGATTTTCAGAAAGGAAAAACCCAAAAAGAATATCAAGAAAAATATTATGAAGAAATTCTTCGTGTGATAAAGAAATATAAGGACTATAGTGTATTAGGGCATCTGGATATGATAAAGCGTTATGATAAACAAGGTGAATATCCTTTTGAAAAAGTAAAACCTTTGATTGAAGAAATCTTAAAGATTGTTATAGAAGATGGTAAAGGAATAGAAGTTAATACATCATGTTTTCGTTATGGAATTAATGACTTGACACCATCAGTTGATATTTTAAAGTTATATAAAACCTTAGGTGGTGAAATTATCACAATTGGCTCTGATTCACATGAAGAAGGACATTTGGGATGTAAAATCTCTGAAGTTAAAGAGATCTTAAAGGAGCATGGATTTCAATCTATATACACATTTGAAAATATGATGCCAATATCAAATCCACTTTAGAATCTAGTATTTATTACTAAGTAGTATTACTTAAGGGGATAATAAGTTAATGTAAATAGGTAAAAAATAGTTAAGAAATAAGAAAAGGAGTGCAAAATATGAATCATAAACAGAGAATGTTAGCAGGATTACCATATAAGGCTTGGTTAGATGGACTTAGTGAAGAAAGAATGGAAAATAAGTTAAAAATACATGAGTATAATTTACTCGCTCCAAATGAAACTGATAAGATAGAAAAATTGATTAAAGATATATTAGGGAAGACTGGAGAAAAAATTTCTATAGAACAACCATTTCACTGTGATTATGGTAAAAACATTGAAGTTGGTAATAACTTTTATGTTAATTATAATTGCACAATATTAGATGTTGGAAAGGTGATAATAGGTGAAAATGTTATGTTTGCACCTAATGTATCAATTTATACAGCAGGTCATCCAATTCATCCAGAATCAAGAAACTCAGGTTATGAGTATGGAATTGGAGTAACAATTGGAGATAATGTATGGGTTGGGGGAAGTGTTGTAATAAATCCAGGAGTTAAAATAGGTAATAATGTTGTTATTGGTTCTGGAAGCGTTGTAACAAAGGATATTCCAGATAATGTTATAGTAGTTGGGAATCCATGTAAGGTTATTCGTGAGATTACAGAGGCAGATCGTAAATATTATTATAAGAATCAAGAATTTGATGTTGATGATTATAATGATTAGTTATATAGAATGAAATATATTAAAGTTATATTAGAAAATAGATTGAAAAATTGTATTATTCAAAAGTTGAATAATACAATTTTTTTATCAAATATTAATGATATTTAAATAGATAGATTTTGTTTTAACTTAATATATTCATATAATCATTACAAAATTAATTGCAACTAAATTTATTCTGATAAGTTCATAAACCACATTTTTATATAATTTATAAAGTTTTTGGTTGAATGTGATAGATACGAGCCTTTTTTTGTAATCAAATAGACATCCCAAGTGCAAGTAGTATCTTCTAATGGCAAATAAAGAACATTATCAAATTTAATATCTGAATTTATATAATCAACAGTAAAAGAAATACCATAATCCATATGGCATAATTTATACGCAGAACTAATTTCAGATATATCAAAACTAATATTAGGACTAAATCCAAAGTGATTACATTTTTCTACAATAATATTATGTGTTTTAAAATTCTTATTAAACAATATAAAAGTCTCATTTTTTAAATCTTCAAAGGATATGGTATCTTTTTTTGATAGTGGATTTTTAATATTAACAAGCAAGTTAAGGTTATGTTTTTGAAGATGTATATAATCAAATTTATCTGTATTAATTGGACCTAAGGTAAGGCCTAGAATGAAATTTTCTTCAGAAATAGCTTTATCAACTAAAAGATCAGGATATTCAATTATTTTCAATTTTATATTAGGATTAGCTTTTTGGTATTTAAGTAAAAATTCAGGGGATAAAGCATTTATTACTCCATAGGCACATGAAATTACTAATTCTTCTTGTAGTGCATTATTTGAATTTATAAGTTCAGAATGCATACCTTCAACATCACTTAATATATATTCAGCATGTTTTTTTACAATCTCTCCATATTCAGTTAAAATTAAGCCGTTAGTTGTTCGATAAAAAAGTTGAAATTGTAGTTCATCTTCCAAATTTTTAAGTGATTTGCTAAGTCCTTGTGGAGTAATATAAAGTGGTTTAGCTGCTTTCCTTATGCTTTTATCTTTGCAAATTTGTAAAAAAAATTTTAAGTCTTTTATATTCAATATATCATTCCTCTTATAATTATTTAACTAAATATATTTTATACTTGTTTGAAAATATCTTCAAGAATCAACACTAAATTTGTAAACTTTTGGTTTAATGGTGAAAAAAAATAGATTATATCTAGTTAGAAATTAGTAATGTTATAATAAAATTATTGGAAGAATAAGTCTATTTATATATTAATGTTTTTACAAGTTGAAATAAAAATTTTATTAGAGATTTGATAAAGTGAGGTAATAATTAATATGAAAGAAAAATTACAAACAAAAGTATTCATAAGTAGTGATCAATATGATGGATTTGGTGTTTCATCAACTATCATATATGGACCAACTGAAGCGTTATTATTTGATGCACAATTTAGTCGTTCAAATGCACACCGTGTAGTTGCTGAAATTCTAGAAACAGGCCGTAAATTGAAGCTAATATTCATAAGCCATTTTCATCCAGATCATTATTTAGGATTAGGAGTTATAAAAGAGGCATTCCCAGATGCTCGTGTTATAGGATATAAAGAAACAGCTGATGAAGCAAATGATGCATTCAAACACAAAGTTGAGTATTGGGGATCAGAAGTATTAGGCAATAATGGCTGTAAGACAGTAGTAAATATTGAACGTATTAATGAACAATATATTACTATAGATAATGAAAAAGTTGAAATACTTGGATTAATGAGAGGAGATTGTGAGAATTTAGCGGCTTTGTGGATTCCATCTACTAAAACATTAATTGCAGGTGATTTTGTATTTTCTGATGCACATCTATGGATAGCTGATGCTAGAACACCAAAAGAACGTCAAGATTGGTTAGATAGTTTAGATAAATTAGAAAATTTAAAACCTAAATTAGTTATTCCAGGGCATGCTTCAAATAATAAGCCAATTGATCCAAATTGCATAGAATTTTCACGTCGTTATATAAAGAATTTTATAAGAGAACTTAAAGATTCAAATAATTCTGTTGATTTAATTGAAAGAATGAATAAAATATATCCAGATCTTGCAGTACCAATATGCTTAGAAATGAGTGCTAAAATATTGAAAGATAGAATACATTGGGAAGGAGATTGGCCTGTTTCTCTTCGTAATAAAGAAGTTATCATTTAAGTTAAAATAAAAAATGTTCTATAGTGTTAGAATTTCTATAGGACATTTTTTTAATAAGTAATGATTATATAAATGGATTTTCTTCGAAAAGGTCAGTAATATTTTCTTTATCATATAAATTATAAGCCCACCTACACCATTCCATTCCCCATTTTGCGTCACCAATTATTTTATTTAATATAACAAATCTACTAAAGTAGCCTGAGCTAGTTGTAGTAAGTTCTTCAACACATTCCTTTTTTAATTCTTCAAGACTTTGTTGATAACGAAGAAATTTTTCTTTATACATTTCTTCTCTTTCTTTAATTAAACTTTTAGCTTTTTCCTTGTCTAATATGTGCAGACAGTATGTCTTTAGTAGCATTTCATCCTTTGAAACAGGAGCATTAGTATCATCAACAAGCCAAAGTTTTATAGCATCAATTCCTTTTTTAGTTGGAGTATATATTTTTTTATCAGGTTTACCAGATTGATTAACTAATATAAAGTCAACATACCCTTCTTCCTCTAACTTGGCAAGTAAAGGGTATATATGGCTATGTCTAGTATGCCAAAATAAATTCATCTTTAAGTTTAAATCATATCCTGACATGGATTCATTTGCTAAAAATCCTAAAAGACCGTAAGATAACGTGTTCATAAAAAACCTCCTTATATGTACAAATTGACATATTAATTTTTAAGTAGTAATATTTTATATTATATGTCCATTTGGACATATAATCAAATGATATAAGGGACAATCAAAAATATTCATGGCAACTTTGGACTCGTTATTTATTTTCATGTCCCTAAATTAAGAATTGAGGATGATATATTTGAAAATTACACAAGATAAAAAAACAACATTTTGGGCAGTAATGTTCCCCTTATTTTTAGGAGTATTTTTAAGTTCTTTTAATACAAGTGCTATAAATATTGCATTGCCTTCATTTATGGAAACTTTTAATACAAGTTTGGAATCTGTAAAGTGGATATTAACAGGATTTATGCTAGCAACAGGAGTAGCATGTCCATTAGCTGGTTATTTAGGAGAGAGGTTTAGCTGTAAGAAGTTATATCTATTAGCTCTTATAGGATTTACTTTATCATCAATTTTATGTTCTTTTTCATTTAACATTGTTATGCTTGTAACATTTCGTGTTATGCAAGGGATTTTTAGTGGATTAATTATACCTACAACTATGACCATTATATATCAAGTTGTTTCAAGGGAAAAACAGGCATTAGCAGTAAGTTTATGGAGTATGGCATCTATGCTTGCACCTGCACTTGGTCCAACTATAAGTGGTTGGTTAGTTCAATATTATAATTGGAAAGCCATTTTTATGGTTAATGTACCAATAGGTATTATAGCTATTATTTTAGTTATTTATTTTATACCCAAATATAATCTATCTAATGATAGTTCCTTTGATTTTGTAGGACTTTCAGCTGTTGTTGTTTTAAGTTTAACTATGTTAGTTGCTTTTAGTGAAGGCTCTGCATGGGGATGGACATCACCACAAATAATTATTTTACTCACTATTAGCATTATTTCCATGGTAATTTTTATTAGAAGAGAGTTAAAGGTAAGTTCACCAGCTCTTGATATAAGATTATTTAAATATTCAAAATACACCATAAGTATAATAGCAATAAGTATAGTTACAATGGCTTTGTATGCAGGGACTCTATTAACACCACTATATCTACAAAATACACAACATTTGTCAACTTTAGATACAGGACTAATATTATTGCCACCATCACTTGTTATGGCACTTATGATGCCAATTGTAGGAACTTTATATAGTCGTATAGATCCAAGAATTATAATAGGAATAGGTATTTGTTTTATGGCTTTAGGTTCATGGGAAATGTCAAATTTATCATATAATACATCACATTTATATATAATATTTTGGATGACAGTTAGATATATTGGAATTTCATTTTCAACTATGCCTATAACAAACTCAGGAATGTCAATTATACCAAAAGCATTATCAGGACATGCATCATCTATTAATAACTGGATTCGTCAAGTATCGAGTTCTTTGGCTATAGGTGTCTTTAGTTCATTACTTGTAATGCGAACAGCTTTTCATACAAATGAATTAGGTAATGGGGTAGATTTAATTCAAGAAAAAGCATTTACTATGGGGATTAATGATATATATTTAATTTCTACAGTAATAGTTCTTATTGGATTGCCTTTAAGTTTTATGCTTAGAAAAGATAAAGCAGATAAAAAGGTAACTTCAGAAGAAATTGCATCCTTAACAAATTAATATTCTAAATTTAGAAACTCATTGTATAGATATTTTTATATTTGTACAATGAGTTTTTTATTTTAGTGAATTACTTACTTAAAGCTTAAAAATTTGGACAATTTATAGTAGTGAAAGTTTATAGTAGTGAAAGTTTATAGTAGTGAAAGTTTATAAAAAAATATAGATTTATATAGCTTAAAAAAGTATTGACTTGAAGTTAACTTAAAGATTTATACTTTATTTATTATAAAGGAGGTAATGTATATGACTATAAAAGAAGCATCTGAAATAACAGGTATTTCAATAGATAACTTACGATATTATGAAAGAATAGGTCTAATACCAAAAGTTCCTAGAACAGAGTCTGGTATTAGAAATTATGATGAAATGTCAATTCACTGGATTGAGTTTGCCATGAAGTTTAAAAGGGCAGGGGTTTCATTGGAATCTATTCATGAATATATACAACTTGCTATTCAAGGGGAATCAACAAAAGAGGCAAGAAGAGAAATATTACTTGATACAAAAACAGAGTTAGAAAAAAAGATGTATAGCATACAACAAACATTAGATGTTATTAATTATAAAATTGATACTTATGACAAGAAATGTGAACCTATTACAAATGAATTGATAGCTTTATGGAAAGCAAGTAAAGAAGAAAAATAAAAAAATTTCAAAAAGTACTTGACCTTAACTGGACTTAAGGTTTTACAGTTAGTATATGGCTAAAAAGCAAGTACAATTAATCATAAAAATATGATTTTTAATTTGGAGGGAGAATAACGATGAAGGTAACAGTTATTACAGGAAGTCCACATAAGAAGGGAACATCTGCTTTATTGGCAGATAAATTTATTGAAGGAGCTAAAGAAGCAGGACATGATGTATTGCGTCTTGATGCAGCATTTGAAGATGTAAAACCATGTTTAGCATGTGATTATTGTGCAAGTCATGATGGAGAATGTGTACGTAGAGATGCAATGAATACATGGTATGATAAGCTGATAGATTCAGGGATGATAGTATTTGTAACTCCATTATATTATTATACAATGTCAACACAAATAAAAGTAGTTATAGATCGTTTCCATGCAAATAATGCAAAATTAGCAGGAAATAAAAAAGCAATGCTTCTTGCAACATCTTATGGTGCAGATGATTGGACAATGGAAGGATTGGAGAAAACTTATGAATCTATACTTCGTTTTATGAATTGGGAAGATGCAGGAAAATTATTTGCAACTGGATGTCCAGTAAGAGAAATTATTGAACAAAGTAATTTCCCAGTTAAGGCCTATGAATTAGGAAAATCTATATAAATTATAAGTTTATAAAAGAAAAGGAGAGAAAGATATGCTCTAACCATCAGATTTAAAACCTGGTGGTTCTTTTTTTAAAAGCTTAACTTATGGATGATAGAAATAAGAATTTGACAAATGAATAAATTATAAAAATTATAAAAAAGCACTTGACTTGGAGTTAGGTCCAAGTATTAGGATAAAAATATAACATTTTTATGTTGCATGATTAAATAAGTATAAAATTCACAACATAAATGTAGGAAATAGTATAAAACTTGGAGGCGATATTAATGAGAAGTTTAGAAGAAATAAAATCAACTACAGTATTCTCTATGGGAGAAGAAAATAAAATGTTTGAAAAGTATTTTATAGGAAAAAGTTATTTAAACATGCTTACTATGGAAAGAATAGGAATAGGTAATGTAACCTTTGAACCAGGGTGTAGAAATAATTGGCATATTCATCATAAGGGTGGTCAAGTTTTATTATGTACTGCTGGTAGAGGCTATTATCAGGAATGGGGAAAAGAACCACAAGAGTTACATCCAGGAGATGTAGTGAATATTCCACCAGAAGTAAAACACTGGCATGGAGCTGCACCAGACAGTTGGTTTGCACATCTTGCAGTAGAAGTTCCAGCAGAAGGAGCGTCTAATGAGTGGTTAGATCCTGTATCTGATGAGGAATATGGAAAATTAAAATAATAAAAATTATGGATGTGCAAAATAGGCACAGGAATGGAGAAAAGAATGAATTTAGATTTTACTTATGAAAATCCAACAAGAATACATTTTGGGAAAGCATCTTTAGAAAACCTAAAGAATGAACTTAAAAGTTATGGAAACAACGTTATGCTTACTTATGGAAAAGGGGCTATTAAGAAAAATGGACTTTATGATTTAGTTGTATCTATATTAAAGGAAAGTGGTAAAAACATAGTTGAATTATCTGGAGTTATGGCAAATCCAACTTATGAAAAAGTAATGGAAGGATCTAAGCTTGTAAGTGAAAATAATGTAGATTTGATTTTAGCTGTAGGTGGAGGTTCTGTAATTGACTGTGCAAAGGCAATTTCTGTTTCAGCATATTGTGAAGGAGATGCTTGGACACGTTATTGGATAAAATTTGAACCTGTAGATAATAAAATTGTACCAGTTGCATCTATTCTTACATTGGCAGGAACAGGATCTGAAATGAATGGTGGTTCAGTTATTACCAATGATGATATGAAACTTAAAATGGGTAGAGTTTTTCCTTCAAATATGAATCCTAAATTTTCAATATTAAATCCTGAATATACATTTACATTACCTAAATACCAGATGGTTAGTGGAATCTTTGATATGATGTCACATTTGATGGAAGCTTATTTTTCAGGTGAAGATGATGTTACTAGTGATTATTTGATTGAAGGACTTCTACGTTCTATCATTAACAGTGCGAAGGTTGCAGTAGAAAATCCTAATGATTATGAAGCAAGAAGTAATTTAATGTGGAGTTCTACTCTTGCAATGAATCCTATTATGGGATTAAGTAAAACACAAGACTGGGAAGTGCATATGATTGAACATCAACTTGGTGCTTATACTGATTGTGCACATGGTATGGGACTTGCAGCAATTTCTCTTCCATATTACAGATATATATATAAATTTGGTTTAGATAAATTTGTTCGCTTTGCTAAACAAGTATGGGCTGTAGATGAAACAGGAAAGACAAAGGAAGAGATTGCTTTAGCTGGAATTGATGCTATGGAAAACTTTATGAAAGAATGTGGCATAGTAACTAATATCAAGGAACTTGGAGCAACAGAAGAAATGCTTCCACTAATTGCAAATTCAACTGTGCTTTTAGGTGGATATAAAGTATTAACATCAGAAGAAATATTAGAAATTTTAAAAACTGCATATAAAGCAGTATAGTAAAGGAAGAAGGAATATATTATGAAAAAGCAAACAGCAGGTAGAGATGCTCTTGGAGAATTTGCACCAAAATTTGCAGAATTAAACGATGATGTTCTTTTTGGAGAGGTATGGGCAAGAGAAGATAAATTATCATTAAGAGATCGCAGCATTATTACTGTAACTGCACTAATAACAAAGGGAATATTTGATAATTCTCTAAAATATCATATTGCTAATGCCAAGAATAATGGTGTTAGTGCTGAGGAAATATCAGAAATTATAACACACCTTGCATTCTATGTAGGATGGCCAAATGCATGGGCAGCCTTTGGATTAGCTAAAGAAGTATATGATGAAAAATAGACAAAATAAATAATTGAAGAAGTATCTATCATATTGAAAGAAAAGAAATAGAAAGCTAATGGATAATGGTATACAGACCACAAATTAAGAAGAGGAAGTTCTTAAAAAGTGGTCTTTTACTTTATCAATAAGGGTGACAAGGCAATTAAATTTTTTTGAAAATAAGGTATTGACATAAAGTTAACTTTACCATTTATCATAAAGTTGTGGACACATTTAATCATAATTAATATTCACTTAGTGGGAAGGAAGTGTTTTATGAATTATACAATAAGACAAGTTGCAGAAAAAATAGGAGTTACAGTTCCAACTTTGCGTTACTACGATAAGGAAGGACTTTTACCCTTTGTGGATAAGAAACCAAATGGCACTAGAGTTTTTAAGGATGAAGATTTTCAAGGGCTAGCTATAATAACATGTATGAAAAATTCTGGAATGCCTATAAAGGAAATAAAGAGGTATATGGATTTATGCCAATTAGGTGATAGTACATTAAAAGAACGTCTAGAGATTTTTTTTGAAAGAAAAGAGGATGTTCAAAAGCAGCTTGATAAATTAAATAAGGTTATGGAAACCATTGAACATAAGATATGGTACTATGAGACAGCAATTGAAGCAGGCACAGAAGAAATCCATAGAGAAAACAAAGAGCATGAATAAGAAAAAGTATATTCAATAAAATTAATTTTAGGAGGATAAAATATGTATTTAGAAAAAATAAATTCACCAGAAGATGTAAAAAAATTATCAGTAAATGAAATGAAAGATTTAAGTGCAGAAATACGTCAGGTACTACTTAAGAAATTAAGTGAACATGGGGGACATATTGGTCCAAATCTTGGAATTGTAGAATTGACTGTTGCATTACATTATGTATTTAATTCACCAGAGGATAAGATCATTTATGATGTTTCTCATCAAAGTTATATTCACAAAATCCTTACTGGAAGAAAAGAAGCATTTATAAATTCTGAAAAATATGATGAGGTGTCTGGTTATTCTAATCCAGAAGAAAGTAAGCATGACTTTTTTAATATAGGGCATACTTCCACATCCATAAGTCTAGCATGTGGCCTTGCTAAAGCAAGAGACTTAAAAGATGAGAAAGATAATGTTATTGCTATTATTGGAGATGGTTCACTAAGTGGTGGAGAAGCATATGAAGGACTTAATAATGCTGCAGAAGCAGGAACAAATATGATTATTATTGTAAATGATAATGATATGTCTATTGCAGAAAACCATGGTGGCTTATATAAAAATCTTAAGGAACTTAGAGATACAGAAGGTAAAGCTGAATGTAATTTCTTTAAGGCAATGGGATTAGACTACTATTATGTAAAAGATGGACATGATTTTGATGAATTAATAAGTGTACTTAAGAAGGTTAAGGATACAGAACATCCAGTAGTTGTTCATATTCATACAGTTAAAGGAAAAGGCCTGGAATATGCTGAAAAGAATAAGGAACAATGGCACTGGGGAATGCCTTTTGTATTAGAAACAGGAGAATCAAAGTTCTCAATGGGTGATGCAGAAGACTATGGAGACCTTACAGGAAAATATTTATTAGAAGCTATGAAAGAGGATTCAAAGGTGGTTGCTATAACATCAGGAACTCCAGCAGTACTAGGTTTTGGTCCAGAAAGAAGAAAGGAAGCAGGCAGACAATTTGTTGATGTTGGGATTGCAGAAGAACATGCTGTTGCTTTAGCTTCAGGAATTGCAAAAAATGGTGGAAGTCCAGTTTATGGAGTATATAGTACATTCCTTCAAAGGACATATGACCAGCTTTCACAAGATTTATGCATAAACAATAATCCAGCAGTATTACTAGTAAATATGGCATCTGTTTATGGAATGAATGATGTAACACATCTTGGATTATATGATATTGGTATGATGAGCAACATCCCTAATATGGTATATCTTGCTCCAACATGTAAGGAAGAATATTTTGCGATGTTTAAGTGGGGAATGAATCAACAAGATTATCCAGTAGCTATACGTGTTCCAGCAATGGGAGTAATCACAAGTGGAGTAGAAGATAAAACAGATTATTCTAAATTAAATAAATATCAAGTGACAAAGGTAGGAAAAGATGTTGCAGTTATTGCACTGGGAGATTTCTATCAACTTGGGCAGGCAGTTGTTACAAAGCTTTCCAAGGAAAATGGAATTGAGGCTACTCTCATTAATCCAAAGTATATCACAGGTATTGATGAAGAATTACTTGAAAGCTTGAAGAAAGAACATAAACTTGTAATTACCCTTGAAGATGGTATCTTAGATGGTGGTTTTGGAGAAAAAATTGCCAGATACTATGGTCCTTCTGACATGAAGGTATTAAATTATGGAATCAAGAAGGAATTACTAGATCGTTATATTCCAGAGGAACTTATGAAAAAGAATAGAATTACAGATGTTCAAATGGTGGAAGATATCATAAACATCATAAAGTAAAATCTATATAGGGAGAAAGTTTTTTAATGGGAGGATAAATTAAATGGAACTAATAAAACAACAGTTACTTACAGGTGAAAGAGCATTATTTAATAGAAAGGATTTGCAAGTTTCCTATTCAACCTTTGCAGATGGGGAATCTCCATTAAAGGAAAGTGAAAATATAAAAATAGATCATAGTATATTTAAATGGAAATATCCATTATGGTATTGTAAAAATATTGTTGTAGAGGACAGTACATTTTTTGAAATGGCTCGTTCAGGAATTTGGTATACAGAGAATATTTCCATAGCAAACACTATAATTGAAGCACCAAAAAATTTTAGACGTGCAAAGGATATTAAACTAGAGAATGTTAATATGCCAAATGCAGGTGAAACTTTGTGGAATTGTGATGATATTTCTTTAAAAAATGTAACAGCCAAGGGAGATTACTTTGGCATGAATAGTACAAATATTAAGGTTGATGGATTTCAATTAGTAGGAAATTATTCCTTTGATGGAGGGAAAAATATTGAAATTCGTAATGCAAAAATGATATCAAAGGATGCATTCTGGAATTGTGAAAATGTAACAGTTTATGATTCATTTATCTCAGGAGAATACTTAGGATGGAATTCTAAGAATATTACCTTTGTAAATTGTACTATTGAAAGCTTGCAAGGGTTATGCTACATTGACAACCTTGTAATGAAAAACTGCAGATTATTAAACACTACACTAGCCTTTGAGTATTCAACAGTAGATGTACAAGTTAAAAATAGCATTGATAGTGTAATGAATCCAGCTAGTGGAGTAATTCGAGCAGAGGGGATTGGGGACCTGATTATGGATAAAACTAAGATAGATCCTAAGAAAACACAGATTATAACAGAGGCGATAAAGTATGCAGTATAATTTTGGAGAATTAACAGACAGACGTAATACAAATTCTTTAAAGTGGGATATTGATGAAAATGTGCTTCCTATGTGGGTAGCAGATATGGATTTTAAAACAGCACCAGAAATTATAGAAGCAATACAGGAAAAAGTGGCAAAAGGAATATTGGGTTATACCATTGTACCAGATACATGGTATCAGGCCATTAGTAACTGGTGGGAAAGAAGACATAACTTTCAGATAGATAAAGAATGGTTGATTTTTTCCACAGGAGTTGTCCCTACGATATCAAGTGTAGTAAGGAAAATGACATCAATAGGAGAAAATGTATTGATTCAAACTCCTGTATATAATATTTTTTTCAATTCTATTGTGAATAATGGAAGAAATGTTGTGGAAAATAAGTTGCTCTATGATGGAAAAGAATACAGAATTGATTTTAAAGACTTAGAAAATAAACTTTCTAACCCACAAACTACTATGATGATTCTCTGTAACCCTCACAATCCAATAGGAAAGGTATGGGATAAAGAAACATTAGAAAGAATCGGGGAAGTATGCTTTAAACACCATGTGCTTGTTCTTTCAGATGAGATTCATTGTGATTTAACAGATACGCAGCATGAATATATTCCATTTGCATCTGTTTCAGAAATATGTGCAAAAAACAGTATTACCTGTATTGCACCAACAAAAGCATTTAATATAGCAGGTTTACAAACTTCAGCTGTAGTGGTTCCAGATGAAGTCATTAGGCACAAAATAAATAGAGCACTAAATACAGATGAGGTAGCAGAGCCAAATGCAGTAGCTATGGAAGCAACAGTAGCAGCATTTAAGAAAGGAGAATCTTGGCTCAATGAACTTCGAATTTATCTTGAAGAAAATAGAAAAGTTGCAGGAAGATTTATAGAAAATGAATTGCCAGAGTTATATTTAGTGCCAGCTCATGGAACCTATCTTTTGTGGATTGATTGTAGCAAAGTCACAAAGGATACAACTAGTCTATGTGAATTTCTCCTTAGTGAAGTTGGATTATATGTTTCAACTGGAAAATCTTATGGAGAAACAGGAAAAGGCTTTATTAGAATTAATATGGCATGTCCAAGAGAACGTCTAGAAGAGGGACTTAAACGATTAAAAAGAGGAATTGAATTATATAAAAATTAAGAGATTTGTGAAGAGCATTACAAAAAAATGTATCTATATTTAATTAAAATAGTATAAAATAAACAGATAATTAGCCCATGACATTTGTTGTGGGCTAATTAGTTTTTAGAGAACAGTTTAATATATATAATACTTTACTTAAAAAATATTAGTAAAATGTAGGATTATAGTTATTTAATTAAGAGCTATAAATGGTAAAATAGTAAATATAAGTTATAATATAAGAATAATTTATGTATATAAAATTTAAAGATAGATAGAATTGAGAATAAGTAAAATATAATTACAAAGGAGAGTTTAGAATATGAGAATAACACCAAGAGAACAAGAAAAATTAATACTTCATATGGCAGGAAATTTAGCTAAAGAAAGAATGGATAGGGGACTTAAGCTAAATTATCCAGAAGCTGTTGCATATATAAGCGCTGAATTAATGGAACTTGCAAGAGATGGCAAGGATGTTTCTGAACTTATGCATTTAGGAACAAATCTATTAACCAAGGAAGATGTTATGGAAGGTGTTTCGGATATGGTGTCAGAAGTTCAAGTGGAAGCAACATTTAGAGATGGAACAAAGCTTGTAACAGTCCATAATCCAATAAGATAGAAGGGAATAGAATTTATGAAGATAGGTGAAATAATATCGTGTAATGATGAAATTATTCTTAATGAAAATAGAGATACTTGTAAGATAGATGTTTCTAACATAGGTGATAGGCCTATTCAAGTTGGATCTCATTTTCACTTTTTTGAAACGAATAAATTACTTAAATTTGATAGAGAAAAAGCTTATGGATATCATCTAAATATTCCTTCAGGTACATCTATAAGATTTGAACCAGGAGAGACAAAAGAAGTGGAGCTTGTTTCTATGGGAGGTAATAAAAGAATATTTGGATTGAATGATTTAACATGTGGTCAAGCAACAGAAGCAACAATAAAAAAAGCATTAGAAAATGCTAAACTTAAAGGAATCTTATAAATAGAGGAGTGTTAAGAGAATTATGAGCTTTAAAATATCAGGTGATAAATATGCTATGATGTATGGTCCAACAAAAGGAGATAAAGTAAGATTAGCAGATACAGATTTAATTATAGAAGTTGAAAAAGATTTTACTACCTATGGTGATGAAGTTAAATTTGGTGGTGGAAAGACAATACGTGATGGTATGGGGCAATCAGCGCTTACAACAAGTGAAGATGGTGATTTAGATTTAGTTATTACTAATGCTCTTATAGTTGATTACACAGGAATAATCAAAGCTGATATTGGTATAAAAAATGGAAAAATATCAGGCATTGGGAAGGCAGGAAATCCAGATATAATGGATGGGGTTACTCCAGGCATGATAATAGGAGCATCAACAGAAGCTTTAGCTGGAGAAAATCTTATAGTTACAGCAGGGGGAATTGATACACATATTCATTTTATCAGTCCACAACAGATTAATTGCGCATTATATAGTGGAGTGACAACAATGATTGGTGGAGGAACTGGTCCAGCAGATGGAACAAATGCTACTACCTGTACTCCAGGTCCTTGGAATTTGAAGATGATGCTAAAGGCAGCAGAAGAATATCCTATGAATTTAGGATTCTTAGGGAAGGGAAATTGTTCAAGTGAAAAGCCTCTTTTAGAACAAGTTAAAGCTGGTGCGATGGGGCTTAAAATTCATGAAGATTGGGGCTCAACTCCTGCAGTTATAAATCATTGTTTAAATGTTGCAGATGAATGTGATGTACAGGTTGCAATTCATACAGATACTTTAAATGAAGGTGGATGTGTAGAAGATACTATAGATGCCATTGCAGGACGCACAATTCACACTTATCATACAGAAGGAGCAGGTGGAGGTCATGCACCAGATATTATAAAGGTAGCAGCTTTTCATAATATTCTTCCTTCATCAACGAATCCAACTATGCCATTTACAGTTAATACTTTAGATGAACATTTAGATATGCTTATGGTATGTCATCACTTAGATAATAAGATTCCTGAAGATGTAGCTTTTGCAGATTCAAGAATAAGACCAGAAACAATAGCAGCAGAGGATGTACTTCATGATATGGGAGTATTTAGTATGATGAGTTCAGATTCACAAGCTATGGGTAGAGTTGGAGAAGTTATAACTAGAACTTGGCAAACAGCACATAAAATGAAACTTCAAAGAGGAGAACTTGAAGAAGATAAGGGAAGTGGAAATGATAATTATCGTGTTAAAAGATATATTTCAAAATATACAATCAATCCATCTATAACTCATGGAATATCAGATTATGTAGGTTCAGTTGAAACAGGAAAATATGCTGATTTAGTTCTATGGAGTCCAGCTTTCTTTGGAATAAAGCCAGATATAATTATTAAGGGAGGAATGATTATTGCAGCTAAAATGGGAGATGCAAATGCATCAATTCCAACAACACAGCCAATAATCTATCAACCTATGTTTGCAGCTCATGGGAGTGCAAGGTATGAATCATGTTTAACATTTGTGTCAAAGATGGCTTATAAAGATGGGATAAAAGATAAATTACAATTAAAGAAACAAGTTCTACCAGTGAAAAACTGTAGAAAAATAGGGAAAAAGCAAATGCTTTTTAATGATAAGACACCTAACATCACAGTAGATCCAGAAACCTATGAAGTTTGTGCAGATGGTGAGCTATTAACAGCTGAGCCAGCAAAAGAATTACCACTTACACAGCTTTATAACTTGTTTTAGAAAGGCGAAATAATATGTTGTGTGAAAAAGTATTAGGAAATTTAAAAGAAGATAGATTTAGAAATTTAAGAATAGATTATGTTGATTTTGAGTGGCATGAAACATATAAAAAGCTTCATAGAAAGAGAACACATTCAGGAGTTGAAGTTGGTATTAGATTTGATAATGATATCTTGCTTAATGGCGTTAAACAAGATGATGTTATATATGTAGATGAAAATACAGTCGTTGCAGCTAATATACTTCCATGTGAATCAATTGTTATTGATATAGATAAAAATCATGAACATATGATAGCAAAAGTATGTTATGAAATAGGAAATAAGCATGCTTCTTTATTTAGAGGAGAAAATTATTTGCAATTTATAACTCCATATAATGAACCAACAAAAGTTTTGCTTGAAAAACTTCATGGTGTAAAAGTTCAAGTTAAAGAAGTGAAGTTTGACTTTATGAAATCTGTTTCATCTACAGTTAATAATCACACACACTAGGAGGAAGTATGGATAAATTTATGCTTCTTCAAATCAATGATACACTTTTCCCTATTGGAGGGTATTCTCATTCTTATGGGCTTGAAACATATATAGAAAAAGGTCTGGTTCATGATGAAAAGAGTGTGGAAAATTATATAATCAGTAAAATTTCAAATAGTTTTTTATATAGTGAACTTTTATGTGCAAAACTTGCTTATAAATATGCTGAAGGTAATAATATAGAGAAACTTATAGAACTAGAAGAGATAATGGAGGCTAGCAGAGTTCCAAATGAAATAAAGTCTGCTAACAAGAAATTAGGTTCAAGATTCAAAAAAACTATATTAGCAATGGATATAAAATTTAATAATCATATATTTGAGGAATATGTTGAAAAGGTAAAAAATCCATCATATTCATGTATTTATGGAGTATTTTGTGTTTCATATAATATAGAATTTAAAGAAGCCTTGGAAACTTATTTATATTCACAAACATCTTCTATGATTACCACCTGTGTGAAAAGTGTTCCATTAAGTCAGATGACAGGGCAAAAAATAATGTATAGATGTCATAATATTTTTAGAGATATATTAAATAAAGTTGAGAATTTAGATGAAGATATGCTGTGTGCATCATGTCCAGCCTTTGATATAAGAAGCATGCAGCATGAAAATTTATATTGCAGAATTTACATGTCATAGGAGGGGAAAATGTATACAAAAATAGGAGTTGCAGGGCCAGTTGGATCAGGA
Source organism: Clostridium sp. SHJSY1 (assembly GCF_031626875.1). Lineage (NCBI taxonomy): Bacteria > Bacillati > Bacillota > Clostridia > Eubacteriales > Clostridiaceae > Clostridium > Clostridium sp. SHJSY1. Next base: position 24,134 of record NZ_JANDMF010000042.1, on the reverse strand, counting down.
AAAACAGCTTTAATAGAAGCATTAACAAGAAAACTTTCTAAAGAGTATTCAATAGGAGTAATTACAAATGATATTTATACAAAGGAGGATGCTGAATTTCTATCTAAAAACAGTGTTCTTCCAAAGGAGCGGATTATAGGAGTTGAAACGGGTGGATGTCCACATACTGCTATAAGAGAAGATGCATCTATGAATCTTGAAGCAGTAGATGAACTTATAGAAAGATTCCCAGATATTGAACTTATGTTTATTGAAAGTGGTGGAGATAACCTGTCAGCAACCTTTAGCCCTGAGCTGGTTGAAGTAACCATATTTGTAATAGATGTTGCAGAGGGAGATAAAATTCCAAGAAAAGGTGGACCAGGAATTACACGTTCAGATCTTCTTATTATAAATAAAATTGATTTAGCAGAAATGGTTGGAGCTGACCTTGGAGTAATGGATAGAGATTCTAAAAAGATGCGTGGGGAAAAGCCATTTATTTTTACTAACATTAGAAATGGTGAAGGTGTAGAGGAAATTATTCAATGGATTAAGAAAAATGCATTATTTGAGGATATAAAATGAGTGTAAATAAATTTGGAAAAACTTCTAAAGTAGTTTTAGAGGTAGCTAGAAAGGATAATGCAAATTATTTAAAAGATGTATATTTTACAGCTCCATTTAAAATAATGAAACCTTTTATAAAACCTGATGGAGGTTTAAAGGTAATGATTCTTACTGCATCAGCAGGTATTATGGAGGGAGATACTCAAGAGATAGAGATTAAGGTGAATAGGGAGAGTTCATTAGAATATACATCACAAGCTTATGAAAAAATTCACAAAATGAAAGCAGGAGAAGCTATAAGGAAAACTACAATTATTGTAGAAGAAAAAGCAGAAATGAAATATAGACCACTGCCAACAATACCTTTTGCAGATTCAGCTTTTAGAAGTGAAACTAATATTTATCTTAAAGATGAAACTTCAAAATTTTCTATGATAGAAATACTAACTTCAGGAAGGGTTGCAACTGGAGAAAGCTTTAAATATAGATATTATATTTCAAAGACAAGTATAAGAATAGGTGAAAAATTGATTTATCGTGATAATTCTGTGTTTAACCCTGAAATATTTGGTTTAAAAGATATAGGAATGTTTGAGGGCTACACACATTTAGGAAACTTAATATTGTGCAATTATAATATTGGTGATGAAAAGATTAAAAATATAAGAGAATATATTGATAATGAAGCAGATATCTGTGTTGGAGCTACAAGGTTTTCTAAGTATGGAATATCAATAAAAATATTAGGAAGTCAATCACAAAAGATCTTGGAACTTTGTAACTATATAATAGCAAATTATATAGAAAGAGAACCCATATGATTTGTAAAAATACAAATGTGATATAATAAGGGAATGTTTGTATAAAGGAGTGGTGGAGTTATGAAGATTAATACATTTAAACAGTTATTTTTAGATTCAATGGTTAGTTTAAAACGTAATATTACACTAACTATAAGTTCAATTATCACTATATCTGCAACTCTTTTTATTTTTGGATTATTCATAATGTATTTACAGTCAGTTGATAAAAATATTACTAATGAAGGCTTGGCTAGAGCCTTTAGATATCTTAAGGTGGCAGTAGTTTTTTTCTTAACACCTATTTCATGTATTTTAATTGTAAATGAACTTAAAATGGTTGTATTTTCAAGAAAGAGTGAAATAAGTATAATGAAATCTATTGGAGCTACAAATTGGTTCATCATATGGTCATTTGTTATGCAAGGAATAGTTATGGGAATTATAGGAGCTTTCATAGGTAACTTATCTCTATTTTTGTTATATGGATTTACTAGTGATAAAATAATGGATTGGATATCAGTATTAAAACTTGAAAGAGCAGATATTATAATAAATTCAATGCTTATTCCATTTATAATAGCTGGTATATTTATTGGAGCAGTAGGAAGTATGTTAGCTTTGAGAAAAACACTTAGAAATGCATGAGTTATACATAAATAAAAAATGTAGGATAGACAATTAAAAAGTCTATCCTATTTTTTATTGTAACTTATGGAGCATAATTATGAATTTACTTGAGTTTATGAAGAATAGAATTAGTCATCTACAGAAATTAAATTGCTAACATAAGGAGTTTTTCCTGAGGTTACATCATTATAAAAGCCTTGTTTCCAATCAATATAAGCAACAGCTTGGTTTAATTTTTCAATGGAAGCTAGAAGTTCTTCTTTTTTTGAGTCAAGAATTACTTTGCGATCAGGGATTGAGCTTTGACCTTCTAAGCAAAGGCCCAAGTAAACTTTCATTTCTTGGATACCCATACCACAATTTTTCAAGCAGCTAAGGCTGTTAATCCAGGCGACATTTCTATCATTAAAGATACGATGACCATTCTTATTTCTTTTTATATCTGGAACCAATCCTTCATTACAGTAATATTTTAATTTTTCGTAGGTCATACCTGTCTTTTCGCAGGTTTCCTTCATTGTGTACATATTATCTTCTCCATTCGTATAATTACAAATTTATGAATAAAAAAACTTGACCGGTAGCTACTACCGAGTCTTATAGTTGTAGTATATCAAATTAGAAATCTTTATTCAATTATTAGTCAGGAGGTAAGAGCCATGGAATATGTAACATTAAATAATGAAGTTAAAATGCCAGTTTTAGGATATGGTGTATATCAGGTGACAAAAGAAGAATGTGAGAGATGTGTATTAGATGCATTAAAGGTTGGTTATAGGTCATTGGATACAGCTCAAAGCTATTTTAATGAGAAGCAAGTTGGCAGTGCAATTAAGAAAAGTGGGATACCAAGAGAAGAGATTTTTCTTACAACTAAAGTATGGATTGAGCATTATGGATATGAATAAAATTTCAGCTCTGGACCAGGAGAAAAGTACATTTTTCTCTCATTAAGACCCTGCAATGGTGGAATGGTTTGTAGAAATGGTAGAAGAGAGAAAAAAGCAGGCATAATATTTTTTTTGAGGCTGAAAATACATTTAGGAAGGAGAAGGAACAAGTTATGAGGAAAAAAGATGTAATGATTTTAACAGGGGCAGGTCAGATTGGTATGGCTATTGCAAGAAGAATGGGATATGGTAAGAAGATTGTTATGGGAGATAAAAATATAAACAATGCCAATATTATTATGGAAATTATGAATAATGCAGGATTTGATGTAGAACCAGTAGAGATGGATATTTCATCTAGAGAGTCTATACTGAAACTCATTGCAAAAGCACAAGAATTTGGTGATATCAAGATGTTTGTAAATGCAGCAGGGGTATCTCCAAGTCAGGCATCAATGGAAACAATTTTAAAAGTTGATTTATATGGAACAGCTATACTTTTGGAGGAAGTAGGTAAGGTAATTGCAGAAGGTGGTGTTGGAGTGACTATTTCAAGTCAATCTGGACACAGGATGGCACAGCTTTCTCCAGAGGCAGATGAACAGCTAGCAATTACCCCAACAGAAGAACTATTAAGTCTGGAAATTCTACGACCAGAAAATATAAGGGATACACTTCATGCGTACCAAATGGCAAAACGTTGTAATGAAAAACGTGTTATTGGAGAGTCTGTAAGATGGGGAGAAAAAGGTGCAAGAATTAATTCTATCTCTCCAGGAATTATTGTAACACCACTTGCGATTGATGAATTCAATGGACCAAGAGGAGATTTCTATAAGAACATGTTTGCAAAATGTCCAGCAGGACGCCCTGGAACTGCTGATGAAGTAGCTAATGTGGCAGAACTTTTAATGAGTGACAAAGGCGCATTTATTACTGGAGCAGATTTTTTAATTGATGGAGGGGCTACAGCGTCCTACTTCTATGGACCATTGAAACCAGAGGTATAGGAGTTATTAAATGGAGGTGAGTAAATAATGGAAAAAAGAATATTAGGTAAAGAATTATTGGTGTCAGCAGTTGGGTATGGCTGCATGGGTCTTAGTCATGCTAGTGGAGCACCAACAGAAAGAAAAGAAGCGGTAAAAATTCTTCGTGAAGCATACGATATTGGTTATACATTCTTTGATACAGCAGAATGTTACACAGGAGAATATCCAGATGGAACAATCTCTTATAATGAAGAATTGGTTGGTGAAGCTTTTCGTGATAGGAGAGATAAAGTTGTCATTGCATCAAAATATGGTGTAAAGCATGGAGGAGATCATTTAATCCTTGATAGTAGTAAAGAAACAATTCGTAAATCAGTAGAAGGAAGTCTTAAGAAATTACAAACTGATGTTATTGATCTGTATTATCAGCATCGCATAGACCCCAAGGTATCGCCAGAGGAAGTAGCAGAAGTAATGAAAGAATTAATTAAGGAAGGTAAGATTCGTTACTGGGGAATTTCAGAGACAAATGAAGAGTACTTGAGACGTGCTCATGCAGTGTGTCCAGTGACTGCTATTGAGAATCGCTATTCTATGATGGCAAGATGGCATGAGAATCTATTTTCAGTAGTTGAAGAACTTCAAATTGGATATGTAGCATTTTCACCAATGGCGAATGGATTTTTAAGTGGAAAGTACAATGAAAATAGTTCTTTTGATAAAAAGTCTGATTTTCGTGCCCATATGCCACAGTATACAGGAGAAGGCATAAAGCAGAATCAAGAATTACTTGAATTATTATATCATATGGCAAAAGAAAAACAGGCAACTTCTGCACAGATTTCTATGGCATGGATAATGTGTAAAAAGCCTTGGATTGTACCAATACCAGGGTCAAGAAAATTAGATCGTATGAAGGAAAATGCAGGTGCCGCAGATATTAAATTAACAGAAGCAGAAATTAAGGAATTAGATGAGATCCTTGAAAAAATACCAATGTCAAAAGTGTTTGGAGGACATTGATATGTAAAATAGAGTATTTACAATTACTTTCTGAATGATGAAAAGGTTACAAATTAAGTAGAGAAATGATGTCTATAATTATTTTTATTAACATGATACCCTATCACTATAGAAATTAAATAGTGAAGGGTATTTTTTATTCTGTATGAAATTATAATTTATTTATTTTTTTATATGCTATTTTCTAAAGTCATTAGAAATATATTGAATAGTTACTATTTATGCTTTATTGTAAAACTATGTATAATTATATATAATTTATAATATATGTATATAAATTCATAAGTATAATGAATTTAGAGTAAGAAGTATAACAAGGTGTAGAAAGAAGGAATAGATTGTGTGTAATGAAGTTCTATTTGTGAAAAATTTAATTAAACGTTTTAGGAAAAAAACAGTAATAAATGATATAAGTTTTCATGTGAACAGTGGAGATATTTGTGGTTTTATAGGACCTAATGGTGCAGGAAAAACCACTATGATGCGCCTATTAACAGGACTTATTTTACCCAATTCAGGAACTATTTTAATAAATGATACTGATGTAAATAAGGATAGAGAAATAGCATTAAAGGATTTAGGAGCTATAGTAGAAACACCTATATTTTTTGAATATCTATCAGCAGAAAAAGCCCTTTTAAATTTAGCTATGCTAAATGGAAATATGACAAAAGAACAAAGAAAAGAAAAAGTTAATGAAGTAATTGAAGTTGTAGGACTTAAAGGAAGAGAAAAAGAAAAAATAAGTACTTATTCATTAGGAATGAAGCAAAGACTTGGAATAGCTCAAGCGTTACTTAATAATCCTAAAATAATTTTCTTAGATGAACCTGTTAATGGGCTTGATCCTATGGGAATAATTGAATTAAGAAATTTGATATTAAAACTTAATGAAGAACAAAACATAACATTTTTTATTTCTAGTCATCTTTTAGACGAGCTTCAAAAGATATGTAACCAACTAGTAATAATAAAAGAAGGAAAATTAATTTGGAATGGAAAAACTGAAGAATTACTTAATGAAGTTAGTGAAAATAATAGTTTAGAAGATGTGTTTGTAAAACTAATGACAGCTATATAAAAAGTGGAGGTTTAAACATGATAAATGTATTCAAAAGTGAATGGCAGAGATTATATAGTAAAAAAACTACATGGTTTTGTTTTATATCTATTCCTATTTTACTTATATGTGCAGCAAAATTTTTTTTAGGTCATAATTTAGGTTTGGATCCAAGTAGTTCTAAATTTACGGTATGTTATAACTTTCCTGTATTAGCATTACAAGATAATTTAGCATTACCAATTAATTCAATACTTATTTTACTAACTGTATTATGTGTAACTGATGAATTTAGAAGTGGGTCAATAAGAATGGTTCTTATTAGACCTGTAAAGAAAATACATATATTTTATGCTAAATTTTTAGTTATAATTTCAACTGTATTTCTATTTTTAGTTACTTTTTTTGTTATAGCATATATAATTGGATTTTTTACTTTTCCTAAGGTATCCAATATCACCATGTTATACTGGAATAATACTTTTGGCCCCATGGAAGTATTTATATATACAATAAAAGCATATTTTATAGCATTTTTAACGTTAGTAGCTTTGAGTTCTATAGTATTTTTTATAAGTATTATTAGTAAATCAGTAATTATAGCACTAGGATCTAATTTAGCAATAGTTATTTTAAGTAATGTGGTGATACAGATATTAAGAATGATTGTGGGAAAAGAAAATATACTTTTAGTTAAATTAGAATGGCTTATAATTCCACAGATGCAGATAGAAGCTATACCTAATATATTAGGAGAACATTCAAATTTATGTTTATATGGTTTTGAAGTTATGCTAGGTTATATTATTCTATTTGTGATAATTAATCATTTAATTTATCTGAAAAGTGACAATTTAGTTTAGGGGGGACAAAGATGAGAAATTTAATTAAGAGTGAGTTATATAGAATGTTGCATAGTGTTACCGTAGTTGGAGTGTTTATTTTAGCTATACTTGTATTTGGGCTTGCTACATTTAGTGTGGTAGCTTTTAAATTAGGGTTCTATGATTCAGGGATAAGTACTCCATTAAATTCGTTGAACCTTTCTCCTTTCATATTACGAGATGCAGAACTATTTAATACATTTATTTTTTGTCCTGTATTGTTTTGTAGCAGTTTTAATTATGAAAGTACAAGTGGTGCTTATAGATTATATTTACTTAGGGGATATAATAAAACAAAATTTATTTTAAGTAAAATGATATGTTGTGCTATTATAAGTTTTTTGTTAACAATTATTTTGTTTATTATTGGAACAATATTTGGCTTGATTTTTGAAACAAAAGTAGAGTCTACAACTTATTTTAATGGGCAGAATTTCAATTTAGTACAAGCTTTATTCTATAATTTTATGATTTATCTTGTAAATTACTTAGTTATATTAGTTATTATGTCAGTATTTTCAGTTGTTGGAGTGTTAGCATCTCATGTAGCCATCACATTTGTTTTAGGGAGTGGTGTTTGTGCTGGACTTGTAGGGGTAAGCTCTACTAAATTTGAATTTTTAATTTCCAGTGTAAAAACAGCTTTTAATGTATTCGATGGCAAAAATAGTTCTTTTATTGTAACTGCTTTATGTATGATAATTGGGCTTTGTACTTTAACAACTATTATATTTAATAGAAAAGATTATCTCTACTAAATATTATGTAAGTTAAATTTATATTTAAAAGGTAGTTTAAATTTTGAACTACCTATTTTTTATAAAAATATTTTACAGAAGTTGAAGTGTTTTCAAATTATTGGTCGTTATATTTAATGTAAGGATAAAATGAGGTGGTGATAGTTATTGATAAAGAAGAATTTGCAAAATTAATAAAACAATATGAACGCTTAATTATCACTATTTGTCTAACCTTTACTAAAAATTACTTTGATGCTGAAGACTTGGCGCAGCAAACTTTTTTATCTGCATATCAACATTTTGAAAAATTTGATGGAAATAATATTAAAGCTTGGCTTACTACAATTGCTGCCAATAAGTGTAAAGACTATGTTAAGAGCAAAGCAAGGACAACAGTTACCCTATCAGAAGAGGATTTTGAGTGTTTTGAGGATAAGGGAGATTTACCAGAAGATATAGTGGTAAATAGAAATACTGAAGAGAGAATACAAAATATATGTAGTAAGCTAAAGGAACCATATAAAACTGTAGCTATAAGTTATTTTTGTAAAAATATTAAACTTTCACATTTAGCAAAAGAAACAGGACAGAATATAAAAACATTAGAAACTCAACTTTATAGATCAAAAAAGCTATTAAGGGATTTGTGGAAGGAGGAGTTTATGTGAATGAAGATTTATTTAACAAGAAAGAACACTTATCAGAAGAAACTTTAAATAAGCTTAAATTTGGAATGTTAAAAGATGAAGAGGTAATTTTAGCATTAGGTCATATAGGTGAGTGTGAAAAGTGTGCTGGTGTTTTTGCAGATAACTTTGAAGACAATGAACTTGTAGATGTTCCTTTAGGGTTTCAAGAAAAAGTGCAAATAAAAATAAAAGGAGAAAGACAAAGTAATCTTAAATTTGGGTTTTATTGTTTTAAGGTTGTAGCTGCAGCTAGTATTGCATTGATGATACTATTTTCGAATGGACTAAGTTTTTTTGCTAGCACAGGGAAAAGTTATATAAAATCACCTAATTTAAGTATAGTAAGTTCAATAAATGAAAATTTGAGTACATTTTCTGAAAAAATAACTAAGTTGGAGGTTTTTAATAATGACAAAGAAAAAAAGTAGATTTTTAACTTTTATATGTTCTTTATTGCCAGGAGCTGGACATATGTATATAGGATTTATGAAGACAGGTGTATCATTTATGGCCGCATTTTTCTTTATAATATTTCTTTCATCTTTTCTTAAAATAAACGAGCTTATTTATATAGTACCATTAATTTGGTTTTATTCATTTTTTGATTGTAATAATAAAGCTAATTTAAATGATGAAGATAGACTAGTTACTGAAGACAAATATTTATTTTCTTTAGAGAAACTACCTAAAATAGACAATAAGATGTCTGGAAAAAGTGGAGTTACCATAGGAATAATATTACTATTATTAGGTGTATATTTAGTCTTTAACAACATTATAGAAGTTTTGAGGCCATATATGGATTGGGGATTTTATTCTATTCTTCGCAATTTATTTAGGCAAGTTCCTCAAGTAATCGTTGGAGTAGTTATAGTTGTAATTGGAATAAAGCTTATTCAAGGTAAGAATAAGGAGCGTAAGGCTAATGTATAAAGGGAGAAGAGTGGGAACATTTACTGCTGGAATAGTATTAGTTTTGTTTGGGATATTGTTTTTACTTAGATTAGTAACTGATAGTATAAATATTATTTTTATTGCATCTCTTTGGCCTCTTATTTTGGTTCTTTTAGGAATAGAAGTTATTATGGCGTGTATAATAAATAAGGAAGAAAAGATGCAATATGATTTTGGAGCAATAATATTAGTAATTATTTTAGCTTTCTTTGCTATGGGAATGGGTGGAGCTGAATTTGTATATACTCATGCAAGGTTTAATTAAAAGAATTTGTTAAAAATTCATTAGATGATACTATGTAATCCACAAGAATCTAGGGTTAGATTCTTGTGGATTATTATTTTGAAGATGTACATGTTGGAGAAGTTTCATTGACACCAACAAGTAGTCCCTTTGAATATAATAAAGTTATAAAGAACTTTAAGATAAATTACAGTTTAAAGGGGGAAAATAAGTGTATAATTACAGAAAGTTAAAATATATTATTTCTATTGCAATTACTCCTTTACTAATGTTTTGCTTATTTTCAATTCCAGTGAAAGCAGAAACTTCAATTTCTCAAAGCACAAAGAAATATGTTGATGGAGAATTTATAGTCAAATTTAAATCAGATTCATCTTCCAAAAGCTTAAATAATATAGAAACTATGAAAAAAGATTTAAATAGAAAGACAATACCTTTTGGGGTTGAGGTGCTTTCTACTGATAATTTAGGATATACAGGTTCAAAGTTAGTTAAATATAAAGGTAATAAAAATCCTGAAGAATTAGCTAAAATTATAAAATCTAATTATGGTAATAATGTAGAATATATTGAACCAAATTATATTTTAAATTCTTTAGATATAAATTCTAGTTGGGTACCATCAGATCCATATTATCCTAACTTATGGGGATTAAAAAATACTGGACAATATTTTTTGGGGCAATTTGGGACTCCTGGCGTTGATATTAATGTTGAAAAAGCCTGGGATGTTACTAAAGGAGATTCCGGTGTTGTGGTAGCAGTAATTGATTCAGGAGTTGACTATACTCATCCTGATCTAAGCAATAATATGTGGAAAAACACTAAAGAAATACCTAATAATAATATTGATGATGATGGTAACGGATATGTTGATGATGTTAATGGTTGGAATTTTTATCAAAGTAGCAATAATCCAATGGATGATTATGGACATGGTACTCATGTTGCTGGAACTATAGCAGCTTTAGATAATACAATTGGTGTAATAGGTGTAGCTCCACATGTAAAAATAATGTCTTTAAAGTTTTTGGATTCCAATGGCAAGGGTTCTATAGCAAATGCAATTAAGGCTATAAATTATGCAAAGAAAATGGGTGCAAAAATAATTAATAATTCTTGGGGTGGTGGAGATTACAGCCAAGCACTTTATGATACTATTAAGAATTATGATGGTTTATTTGTAGCCGCAGCTGGGAATGTGGGAACAGATAATGATTTATATCCAAATTATCCAGCATCCTACAACTTGCCAAATATACTTTCAGTTGCAGCAATCGATAATATAGGTTCTTTAGCTGATTTTTCAAATTATGGAGTGACTACAGTGGATGTAGCTGCACCTGGAGTAAGAATATATAGTACTAAGCCTTCTAATTCTTATCAATCTCTAAGAGGCACTTCTATGGCTACTTCTCATGTTTCAGGAATTGCTGCATTAGTATTAAGTGCAAACCCATTAGATTCTGCAGCAAATATTAAAGATTCTATTACAGAATCTGTTGTAAAGCTTCCTAGCCTTAATGGGAAGATTGCCACAGGAGGAATGGTTAATGCTTATGGAGCTGTGACAAGTAAAAAAAATGTACAAGCTACACCATAAATCCAACTTCATTTTATTACAACAAGATGAAGTTCAAGTAGTATAAAATTTGATTGGCAATGTAGTAAATGCTTCATCTGACTATGAAGTAGACTGATTTTATGTAAGGTTAATCACTCATATTTAATATTTTGTTTAGGCTGTTGCACTAAAATAATTAGTGCTCAGCTTTTTTATGATTAATAATTAAAATGAAACTCAGAATAATCAATATTCAGTTGTTTGTAATTAATGGAATCTTTTTTGTGTTTTACAATATAATTATAAAGAATTACCAAGGTTAATATATAAGAAATACAAGGTGAATTATTTTTTGCAGGTGTTTAATTCGTATTTATAATCAACAAATTAGCCAATAAAGCAGGAGGAATGTTATGAAGGTAATTATTGTAGATAGTCATCCAGTAGTAAGATGGGGGATTAAATCTATGTTAAGTTCTAATGAAAAGAATATAGAAGAAGTAAAAGAAGCTTTAAATATTAAAGAGGCCATGAACATAATAACAAGTGAATTGATAGAAATAGCAATAATTGATCTAAAACTAAATCAAGAAGATGGACTGGAAATAGTTAGAAAAGCAAAAGAGTTAAATTTGAAGACTAAGTTTATAATATTAACAGAGGCTATGTCAAAAGAAAATTTTGATAAAGCAGAAAAGTTAGGAGTAGATGGATATATATTGAAGGAGGCATTTGTTGAAGATATATTATATGCAATAGATATAGTTTGTAGAGGGAAAAGATATTATTATTCAGAAATTTTAATACAAAATAATAAATTAAATAATAAAGGAATAATTAATAAATTAACAGATAGGGAAAAAGAGGTGTTAATGGAAGTTAGAAAAGGCTTAAGCAATGGAGAGATAGCAAGTCATTTATATATTTCAGAATGTACAGTAAAAAAACATGTCAGTAATATTTTATCTAAGTTGGAATTAAGTAATAGAACACAGGTGGCCTTTATAGCTAATAATGGTGAGATGTGTAAGACATTAAATAGATATTGATTACAGAGCTTATAGGCTCTGTTTTTTTATGCCTAATTATATGTAAATAGAAATATATAGTTCAAAAGGAGTAGTCAATGTATCAAAAAGTATTATATAAAATAACCATAATTTGGTATGTGAAAGTAGACTTTCGACGTTAGAAAATAGTTTGTATTGAATTTATAATCAATAATGGAAGTTGGGTGATGACAAATTATTTACCAAATATAAAACAGTTTAATTCTAAATAACTAATATAGAAAAGGAGATATGAAAAGGTGAAGATAAAAAAGTGGATTAGTAACATTATATCAATAGTGATTATGACAATGTTTATACTTGTTGTAGTAATTATGCTCTCTTCAAAAATTTATGGTGGGAAACCTAAAGTTTTTGGATATGAGTTATTGACAGTGCTTTCTGGGTCTATGGAACCTAGTATAAAAACAGGGTCTATAATTGCAGTAAAACCTATATCAACTACTGATAAATGTGATATTGGAGATGTTGTTACGTATCAATCTTTAGAGGATACTAATACTTTGATTACTCATAGAATTACAGATGTAGAGAATACAAGTAATGGAGTTCAATACATTACAAAGGGAGATAACAATGACTCAGAAGATCCTAACCCAATACCATCAACAAAAGTTGTTGCTACCTATGCTAATTTTACAATTCCTGGGCTTGGATATATATTTAATTTTATTAAATCAAAAAATGGAATTATATGTTTATTGATTATACCTGGAATGCTATTAATTATTTCACAGCTCATTAATATGTGGAAGGTAATTACAAAGGTGGAGGAAGAAAAAAAGGTAGGAGAGGCAATTCAAGATCAATCCTCTAAAAATGTTTAATAATCTCCTGAAATTCCTATAAAAGATATTATAGTGAAAGTGAGATTTTTAATAAATTATCGATATAAGGGTAAAAATAAAATTTTTAAAATTAAAGGGGGACATGTAAATGTTAAATGTTAAAAAGAAAGTTGCTATGCTTTTAGCAACTACTGCTTTAGGGTCAATGTTGGTTGGAGTAGGGACATTCTCTTTATTCACAGATAGTGCTACCAATACAGGAAACACTTTTACTTCTGGAAAGCTAGATATCAATTTAGATAAAGCTGATGGAACAAAATATTTTGATGTTACCAATATGGCACCTGGGGATTCAGGTCAAGCTAATGTTACTGTTTTTAATGATGGTACTTTAGACCTTAGATATGATATAGCAGAAACTTTAACAGGGGGACTAGCAGAAGGAACAACTCCACTTCAAATAACAATTAAGGATTCAGAGGGCAATGTTATAACTCCTGGTGATAATAATAGATTACTTGCAGCAGGTGGATCTGAAGTTTTAACTGTTGAATATAAGCTTCCTTTACAAGCAGATAATTTCTATCAAGGAAAAGAAGCAACTCTTGGGTTGACAGTTAATGCAGAACAAACTAAAAACAACTAAATGTTTGCATAAGGGAATAAGGGTACAAATAATAAATTTAACATTTCTTTTAAATTATGAGGGTGGTCAAAGATACCACTCTCATCTATTAGGAGGTGAAATATGTTTTCAAAGAAAACATTAGTAGGTATTGCATTTACAAGCGTTTTAGCTATTGGATTTACTATAGGTGGAGCAACTTATGCTATTTTCACTGATTCAGCAACTAATAGAAATAATTCATTTAAGACTGGTAGTATAATATTAGAACAAAATAGAGATCATGGGGATACTATCAGTTTCCCAGGGCCTATGTTTTATTCAGCTAAATCTGATCCAACAGGTCACTTCCCTTATGATAGACCAAAAAGTGATAGTTCTGAAAGTTCAGCACTAGGTGGTGAAGATGTAGGAGGCTGGGCCCCAGGAGATATAGCTACTCGTGCAATGAATATATATAATAAAGGAACTTTAAAGGCTAAAATTACTAAATTAAAGGCAACTGTAAATCCAAAAGGAGTCACTTCTGGCGATGCATATAATGAATTTACAGATAAAATGAATATAAAGGTAACCTACTTAAGTACAACTCTATATGATGGAAAGATAAGTGAATTGTTAAATGGGGTTAATATAATAACTCCTATAATAGCAGTTCCTAATAGTGAGCCAGTTAATATAGCATTTACAGCTTCATTAAGTAAGGATACAGGAAATATAATTCAAGGCAAAGATTTTATATTTGATTTTACATTCTCTGGAGAACAAATAAAAAATAAATAGCAATAAATTAATAATAGAATTTAGCTGCAGTAAAAATTCTGTGGCTAAATTTATTTTCTTTTTTACTATTTTAAATTGAATTTTCAGTTAACTAGAGTTTTTAATCAGTTTAATGAAATTTTACTTAAATAAATTTTTTCTATAGTCAGTAGGTGTGCATCCATAATGCTTTTTGAATATTTTATAGAAAAAGTTAGTGTTTTCATAACCTATATTTCTAGAAACTTCAACTACTGGAAGCTTTGAATTTTTTAAAAGAAAACAAGCTTTTTGTAATTTGGCATCTTGTAAAACGGAGGTAAAATTATGGCCTTGAAATTTCTTTATTATTGAATTTAGATAATTAGGATGAAAATGAAAGTGTTCGGCAACAGAAGCTAAAGTTGCATCTTTACAGTTATTTTGTATATAAAGAATTATATCTGTTATTTTTGTATTCTTTAGTAAATCATAATTTTCAGAATTTGTTTGTTTTTGAAATACTTTAAGAAGTTCTGAAAAAATTATTACCATATAACTATTAATGACTTCAGTGGAACAAATGGAATTATCAAAATACTCACAAAGAACATCTTCCATTAGTCTAGCAAGCTTTTTAGAATCTTTAGATTTAAAAAGAATATAATCATTATAATCATTGCTTTGATAAATTGCATGAATAAAAAAGCTTGAAAGTAAGTTGTTTTCAGATAGCCGATTTAATAAAATGTCATCAAGGTGCTTTTTACTCATAATACAGTTTATAATGATATCATTTTCAGATGTTGGTTCAATTGAATGAAGTACATTTGTGTCTAATATACAAACTTCTCCTTTATTCATAACAATTTTGGTACCGTTTACTATTTGGTGGAATTTACCTGAATATACATATACCATTTCAATATAATTATGATGATGTTCTTCTGTATTAGCAAAACGAGGATGGGAGACAAAGACAATATCATCAATCCTATTAATTATAGTCTTATCATTATTTATTTCCTTTGAATCAGTAAGGAACTCTTCAATAGATTTATCAGAAGGAATAGGAAACTTTCTCATAATATTCTCATCTAATTCATTATTTTTAAGAAAAGATTTTAATGATTGTATATCATTAGGGTTTATATTACTTAATATAAACTTTTCATAAAAAGTATACTCTCGTAAAAAAATATCAAGATCAAATGAATTCATATTACCACCCTTATTTTAAAAATTGTTTATATTGATATTTAATCAATATTCATAGTAGTAATCTAACATAAGAATAAATAAAAGACAAACTTATTTTAAGTAAAATACTAATTTATGTTCTAAATTAAATACACAAATTTGAGTTAGTTGTACAACATATTTGAATCAGTCATTAAATAAATGAATAGAAAATGTTAAAATGTTTACATGAAAAGCTTTTCAAAAAAGTTGTTATTGAATAGTAAATTAAAAGTGTAAGAAAATTATAGTAAATTAGCGAATTTATATTTATGTGAGATACAGAAAAAATTCAATGGAGGAATTCTTATGTTAAATTTAGAGACAAACAAATCACTTAATAATACTACAAAAATTTCTTTTTTTGAAAAGTTAGCTTTTGGAGGGGGAGGCTTTGCTGCTAATATATTAATTCAATCGATTAATATGTATTTAATATTTTTCTATACAGATGTTTTTAAAATTAGTGCAATTACTGCAGGAACTCTATTTCTTGTTGCAAGAGTAGTAGATTCAATAGTTGATTTTAGTATGGGATATATAATTGACAGAACAAAAAGTAAATGGGGAAAATTTAGACCATATGTAATGTTTGGTTGTTTACCACTTTGTGTGCTAGGAATTTTGTGTTTTACAGTACCTGAATTTAATGATATAGCAAAAGTAGTATATGCATATGTGACATATTTGCTTGTAATGGTATTTTATTCGATAGTAACAATACCTACTACTGCTATACTGCCAGCAATTACACAAGAGCCAACTGAAAGAATTAAGCTTAATAATTTTGCTCAATTTTTGGGAATGACAGGAATGATGATTGTAGCAGTTGGAACAATGCCATTAGTAGGAATTCTTGGTGGAGGTAATCAAGCTAAAGGATTTTTCTTTACAATAAGTTTGTATAGTGTAGTATCATTTATACTTTTTGTGATTTGGTCTTTCAAGGTAAGAGAAAGAGTTGTAGTAAAGAAGCAACATGAAAAAATAAAATTAAAAGAAGCATTTCCAATTATATTAAAAAATAAATATTTATTATTATTATCAGGTGCATTTGTATTCTTTATGTCAGGATTTACAATTAGAAATAATTCTCAAATGTATTATTTAACATATTCTCTTCAAAGACCAGATTTAGTATCAATCGTGGGGTTGCTTTCTATGCTTCCATTAATTTTAATTATCCTTTTAGTGCCATTCATAGTTGGAAAAATTGGTAAAAGGAATGCTTTAATATTAGGAATGATTATTGTAATAGTGGCAAATACTAGTCAATATTTTGTAGGGTTTGATAACGTATCTATGTTGTTGACTTTAACAGTAATTTCAGCAATTGGCTCAGGGTTATTTGTACCATTAGTATGGGGACTGTTACCAGATACTGTTGATTATGCTGAGTGGAAATTTGGAAAACGTGCAGAAGGTATCATAAGTTCAACATTTATATTCCTTCAAAAATGTTCATCAGGTGTGGCTGGTTATGTTGCAGGAGTTGGATTAGTTGTTTTTGGATATATCCCAAATGTTATTCAATCTGTAGATACAATGAAGGGAATATCATTTCTATATAATGTAGCAGGATCTATATTATCCATAATTGCAGTAGTATTTATGATATTTTATGATTTAGATAATAAAAAATACAATAAAATTATTCAAGAATTGCATGAAAGAGAGAATGAAAATTAATATTTAAAATAGAAATGGAAGGTTAATTATGAAAATAGTTAGATTAAGAGCTAATCATTTTAGAAATCCACTTGGTTGTAATTTAAGTGATTTAAGTCTAACCTGGGTAGTTGAAGATACAGAATCAAAAAAACAGGAAAGTGTACAAGTTATTATTTGTAGAAATGATAGATTTCATTCAGAGTCTATAATATATGATAGTGGAAAATGTAAAGATGCAGATAGTCGTTCTTTCAAACCAGGAATTAAACTCGAACCATGTACTTGTTATTATTGGAAGGTAAGAGTTACAGGTGATAATGGAGAAACTGCAGAGAGCTATATAGCTACATTTGAAACAGGAAAATTAAATAAACCATGGAAAGGTATTTGGATTACACCTGATTTAGATAAAGATATTCATCCATATATGAGAAAATCTTTTGAAATTGATGGGAAAATTAAATCAGCTAGAGTTTATGCTTCAGCGGCAGGTATTTATGAAATGGAGATTAATGGTGAAAAAATCTCTGACGAGTATTTACTTCCAGGTTATTCAGTTTATGATTGCTGGATGCAGTATCAAACATTTGATGTAACAGAACATATTAAAGAAGGAAAGAATGTTATAGGAGCAATACTTGGAAAAGGGTGGTTTTCTGGACGTTTTGGTCTTGGAGGAATGGAAGATACTTATGGTGATAGAATGGCACTTCTGTGTGAACTTGTTATAACTAAAGAAGATGGAAGTGAGATTGTTATTGGAACTGATGAAAGCTGGAAATCTAAAGCAGGACCAGTTTCTAAAAGTGGAATCTATGATGGAGAGTACTATAATGCAAATGATGAAATAGCAGACTGGTCAATGGTAGTTTGTGATGATGAAAGTTGGACAAATGTTAAGATAGCAGATTTGAAGCTTGGTGATATGGAAGAGCGTTTAAGCCCTCCTATTATAAAACATGAATCCTTTAAATCAAAAAAAATTATCACTTCAAAAGGAGAAATAGTTTTAGATTTTGGTCAGAATATGGCAGGATGGGTAGAATTTAATGTGAATATTCCCAAAGATGATAGAGTTTTAATACAATATGGAGAACTTCTTCAAAAGGGATGTTTTTATAGAGACAATTTAAGGAGTGCAAAAGCAGAATATAAATATATTTCTAATGGTAAGGCAGCACATGTAAGACCTCACTTTACTTATTATGGTTTTCGTTATGTAAAAGTTGAGGGGATAGATGAAGTAAATCCAGAAGATTTTACTGCATATGCTATTTATTCTCATATGGATGAGCTGGGAGAGATAAAAACTTCTGATGAAAGGGTCAATCGTTTGATTTTAAATGCAAAGTGGGGAGAAAAAAGTAATTTTGTTGATATTCCAACAGATTGTCCACAAAGAGATGAACGTATGGGGTGGACAGGAGATACTCAAGTCTTTTCTGGAACAGCAAGCTTCTTTACTGATACATCAGCATTTTATAATAAATATATGAAAGAGCTTAGAGAAGAACAGAAATTAATAGATGGATCAGTACCTGTGATTATCCCACGTGTTAGAAATCAAAGAGAAGTAGGGACTGGACACGGTTCTAGTGCCTGGGGAGATGTAGCGACAATTCTTCCATGGACAGTTTATCTATATTTTGGAGATAAATCTATGCTTGAAAAACATTATGGTGCTATGAATGATTGGGTTCAGTATATTATAAGGCAAGATGAAGAAGATGGAGGAAAACGCTTATGGCAGACAGGAAATCATATAGCAGACTGGCTGGCATTAGATAACCAAGATACAAGTGATATGTTTAATGGTGGAACAGATCAGTATTATGTTGCAACTGCATACTATTATTATTCAGTAAAGCTTATTGGTGATGCAGCAGAGGCTCTTGGAAAGAAAGAAGATGTTACATATTATAGAAAGATTCAGAAAGAGATTAAAGAAGCATTTTGTAATGAATACATCACTCCAAATGGAAAGATTTCAGTAGATACTCAGACAGCTCATATATTAGCCTTATTTATGGATTTACTTCCACAAAAACATCGTAGTCGTGTAGCAGAAGCCTTAAAAACAAAGTTAGTTGATAAAGGTACACATTTAGATACTGGATTTGTTGGAACACCATATATCTGTAGAGCACTTTCAAGTGTAGGCGCAAATGATTTTGCTTATAAGTTACTACTCAATGATGATTTCCCAAGTTGGTTATATAGTGTGAATATGGGAGCAACTACAATTTGGGAACGATGGAATTCAGTAAATCAGGATGGTTCTGTTAGTAGCACTGGGATGAATAGTATGAATCATTATGCCTATGGTTCTGTTGTTGAATGGATTGCTAGAGATATTTGTGGGTTAAATCCAATTTTTGATGAGCCAGGATTTAAGAAAGCTCTTATTAAACCTAAACCATTTGCATACTTAAAAAATGCCTATATTCGTTATAAATCAGTATCAGGAACTTATATAAGTAGTTGGGAAATGATGGAGGATGAAAAAATAAATTTCTATTTTCAAGTGCCATTTAACTGTGAGGCTGAAATAATTCTTCCTGATACAAAAATTCAGGATATAGAAATTAAAGAAGGACAACCTGTAATTAGTGAACAAAAGGATGGCAATGTAATATTAAAAGTAGAGGCAGGTAAACTTCAGATATCTTATAAACCAACTAGAGATTATTATCCTTATCTAAGTATAAATAGTTCTTTAAAAGATGTATTGGAAAACAAAGAGGGAATAGCAATTCTTCGTAAATATATAGGTGGGCAGCTAGATAATATTAAAGAGATCCCTGAGTTACTAGACTTATCACTAAATAAACCACTTACAGCTAACCCTATTTTTGGACCATTATCTCTTTTGAATCAAGAGCAGATTGAAGCTTTGTCAGTAGAATTAAGTAAATGTAGGGTGAAAGTTTAAATTAAATAGATAGAAGTTAGGAATGTTGTGATATTTTACAACATTCCTATAAAAATTTTAAGGTATAATATGGAGGAAATATAATGTCATTAAAATATTTTAAATCTAAAAAGATTTCAGAAAGTACTACCAGAATATTTGGACCAACTGGTGAATTGATGTATTTAGTGGAAGGAAGTAAGCAGGCTGTTCTTATAGATACTGGAACTGGTGTTGGCAATTTAAAAGCTTATGTTGATAAACTAACAGATAAACCATATTTTATTTTATTAACTCATGGACATGTAGATCATGCTATGGGAGTAGCTGCGTTTGATAATGTTTATATGAATTTAGCAGATAAAGATATATTTATAGAGCATAGTGATATGTCTGTTCGAAAGGGATATCTTGAGATGGGAATGGGAAAAAGTTTTCAGCTGGTTAAAGAAGAGGATTATATTTCAGAGGCATCTGTTAATAATTTCAACTCTATTCTACCAGGAGACACCTTTGATCTTGGAGGAATAACATTAGAGATTCTTGTTGGAGAAGGGCATACACCTGGAATGATAACAATTTTATTAGTAGAAGAGAGAATATTATTTTTAGGAGATGCTTGTAACTTTTTTACATTCCTCTTTGATAAAAATGCTAGTGGAATAACTTCCTATGAAACAACTATGAAAAAGTTAGATAGTTGTACTAAAGGGTGTTATGATAAAGTTTATTTATCACATGGAGATGGAGATGCTCCAAAGGAGATGCTAGAGTCTATTATTAAGTTATGTGAAGAAATTAAAACAGGAAAAAGTGATGAAGTACAATTTGAATTTATGGGGGAAATAGCATATATTGCAAAAAAAGTTGATTCAAATATGATTCGTTTAGATGGTGGGATAGGTAATATTGTGTATAATAAGAAGAAAGTTAATAAATAAATTCATTCAACAAGAAAATATAATGAAAGAAAAGGAGCAATTTTTATGGATTTTTTAGTTATAGATGTTGGTGGTTCAGCTATAAAATATGCTGTAATGAATGAAAAAGCAGAATTTATTGAAAAGGGGAAAACACCAACTCCTATGGATAGTATAGAACATTTCATTGATGTCATTGGTGAAATTTTTGATAAATACAAAGATAGAATTGGTGGTATGGCTATGAGTATGCCTGGGCGTATAGATAGTGATCGTGGTTATTTATATACAGGAGGAAGCCTAGAGTATAATACAGAGATTGAAATTGTTGAGTTACTTAAAAAGCGTTGCCCAGTACAAATAACTGTAGAGAATGATGGGAAATGTGCAGCTTTAGCTGAAGTTTGGATGGGAAGTCTTAAAGATTGTAATGATGGAATAGTAGTAGTATTGGGAACTGGTGTTGGTGGTGGTATTATTAAGGATAAAAAGTTGCATAAGGGTAAGCATTTTACAGCTGGAGAATTCAGTTTTATTTTTACTAATAATGCTGCCTTTGAGAGTAAGTTTTCACATATGTGGGGATCACAAGCTGGAGTATCTGGATTATGTATACCAGTAGCAAAAGTCAAAAATTTGCCTATAAAAGAGGTAGATGGATGCAAGGTTTTTGAGTATGTAAAAAATGGTGATCAAGAAGTAATTGATATATTAGATGATTATTGTTATAGAATGGTTTTGCAGCTTTACAATTTGCAATATATTTATGATCCAGAGAAAATAGCAATTGGTGGAGGAATAAGCAAGCAAGAGAATTTAATTAAATACATTAAAAAGAATATTGAAAAACACTACAATAATCTAGAGCCCAATATAATGATAAAACCAGAAGTAGTTCCTTGTCAGTTTTTTAATGATTCAAATTTAATTGGGGCATTATACAATTATTTAACAAGATATAAATTAATTTAGATAAAGTTGACTTAATTACAAGTAAATTGAGATTTAAAATAGGGTTAAAGATAAAGAATTACAAGTGAATTTTTGAAAATAAAATTACTTGTAATTCTTATTTTGATAGGAAATATTAACCAAAATATCAGCTTAAGCTTAAAAAAATTGTTAAGAAAATGAATAATAAATCTATTAGAATTACTTATATTAAATTACGAAGTTCTAATAAATCTACAATATTTAATTTTCCATCCCCATTGATATCTGAATTTTTTTCATTTATAACATACTTAGAATTTGTTAAATACTTCTTTAATGCAAGATAATCTGTAATGGATACTTGACCATCATCATTAACATCTCCTAAAAGTACTGGCGGATTATTTTGTCCTATAGCTTTACCAGTAACATTTTTTCCGGATTTATTTAACACATATTCAGTAATGTCACCATTTTTCCAATGAAATTTCAAATTAATTGTTCCATCGTTGCATTCAGCAAAAAATTTATCTGTAATTGTTAGTGTGTTATTATCATAATTTGGACTAAATGTAGTACCAAATTCTTTATAAGTTGTCCAATTATTAGGGCCAGCTCCACTACCATTAGAATAAGAAGCTTCCATTGTTGATAATATTGAACCATTAAATTTCATAGGAATAACTAGTTTATCTGTTGTACCTGTTGAATCACTTGAAATAGGTTTGTTATTAAATGTAACATCTATTTTCCAATCAGGACCATTAGAAAACTTAAGGTTTAAAGTTCCATTAATACCATACTTGTTAGCTATTATACTATTAACATAACTTCCCTTAAATGTGACTGTCTCATTCTCATAAGTATAATCAGTGCCTAGTACTAATTGTCTATTTTGATCTGAAATGGACATTAATTTGTTACCATTTAAAGTGAGTTTAGTACTAACATCTGCATTTCTATTTTTTTCAGTTACAAATATTCTATCAGATGCTGCATATGAAGAGCGTAATGAGTTTGCACTTGTCATAATGATATCATATGCATTTTTATCACCCCAAGTGTAATTATATCGATCAATATCTCTACCGTTATTCCACATTATCATTCCAATTCCATTAGCTTTTCCATAAGAAGTAATATACTCTATATACTTTAAATATTCTCCATGGTCAATATGGCTAAGGTCACCAAGAACACCATATTCACCACAAATAACTCCTATACCATTTTGTATAAAGTTATTATGCATTATATCTATTGATTTTTTAGCATCATCTAAAGTTTGACCATCAAAAGTAGTATATCCTGCAAGATTTACACTAAATGGCCAATAACCATAGTAATGATATGTTGCCATAATATTTTTATCATTTAAGTTTAGAATTGTTTCAGAAGAAGATTTACTTTCAGCATCTCCAGCATTAGTTTTTAAATTTGGAAATACCAACATTCTAGTAGCATTTTTCCCACCAGAATTTCTAACCACTTCATAAAAAGCCTTATTAACTTCATTATTAATTTTGATTTGTTCTTCATCACTTCCATTATAATAAGGTTCATTTAAGGATTCAAAACATACCTTATCAGAATAATCCTTAAAATAATCAGCAACTTGTGTCCAAAGTGCTTTAAACTTTTTCATTGCAGTGCCATCGTCAGAACCAATATTATGTCCCCAAATAGAAGGATCGACATGCTGTGCATCAATAAGAACGTAAAGACCTTCATTTAATGCCCAATTAACAACTTCTGCATAACGATTTAAATAATCAGCTTTTATTGTATAAGTAGGTGCATCTCCTGTACGAGTATAGCAAGTAAATGGCATACGTATACTTTTAAACCCAAATTCCTTAATACTATGTATAAGTTCTTTTGTTACAATAGGATTTCCCCATGCTTGTTCACCAAGGTCTTTCCAATAGGGATTACTTGTATTAGTATCAACACTATCAAATGTATTGCCAAGATTCCAGCCAGGGCCCATTGCATTTGCATAAGCCTGAGAAGCAGTTGTTGTATTTTCTGCTGCTTTTGCTACAACCTGTGTTTTCGTTGAACCAATGAAAATAAAGCCTAAAAATAATGACAAAATAAAAAGTTTTCTAAATTGATTCATTTTTTTTACCCCTTCATAATATCTCGTGTACACGCTTGTACACGGCTTGACTTTACTTATTTTATGCATGGGTTACATATAAACCATGCAACCCA